>JAOQAL010000675.1 GCA_025963615.1 Chitinophagaceae bacterium
CGCAGGGTAAATAAACCTTTGATGCTTGATTTTACCGGTATCAATTGTGTCAACTGCCGTAAAATGGAGGGACAGGTATGGAGCGATCCGGCAGTTATGAAGAAATTAAAAGAAGATTTTATTATTGTCTCTCTATATGTAGATGTTCAAAATATTGACCTGCCTGAAAATGAACAATATTTTTCTAAAGAATTAAATAAGCAGGTTGAAACATTGGGTGATAAAAATGCAGATATGCAGGTAAAGCGCTTCGGTGCCAATACACAACCCTATTATTTTTTTATCGGCAGTAAAGAAAACAAGCTCGTAGATGAAGGGTATGGGTATGACCCTGATGTTTCTAAATTTTTAACACATCTTGAAAAAGCGGCTACAGCATTTAAGAGAACAAACTGATATAGTTATGAAAAGGAAGATCAAGAGGTTAAAATAAAAAAAGGAAAGACTTTCATCTTTCCCTTAGTTGCGGTATGTAAGGTATTTCCCCCTTTTTTTAATACAAAATGATACAGTAATAAAAAAGCCGTCTCAAAAATTTTGGGACGGCTCCTTACAACGATCTTCACTGTTTATTTGATCAGTATAAATTGCCCATGATGGTATGCGAGGTGACTTCCCCTTGTGAGCATAATGTTTAATTTATTACGATGCGGTTCTTTGGCAAAATCTTCATCTGAAACAGCTGTATGCTTTTGGAACCAATCATTGGTTTGCATTTTGTCAAAGTTCTGGTTCAGCGTTTCATTCATGGTACTCCATGCTGCCCTTAATTCTTTTGCTGATGGAATTTCTGCGATAATTTTGTCCGGTGATTCGAGGAAAGGTTTTACCAGTTCAGGATAAAGCTTGTCTCCAAAATCCAATAAACGGGTTAAATCATCATGCACGGCGATAAGGTGGCCGAGTAAATAAATTCCCCTGTTCCTTCCGGGAGCTATCTCATGCTGCAATTGCTCATCTGTTAGAGCGTCGAGTGAAGTACTGAAGTTTTTAATTAATGCATTCCACCTGTCAAATACCATTTTAACCATAGCTTGATTCTGGTCCATTTTTCTGTGTTTTAATTTGTGATTTTGATTTTTTATATTTCAATACTTCAAAGCTAATGGCTTAAATATTCTGTTTGCTAGTGTAAAATGGACAATATAACGGGTTGATTTGGACAACTTGTTTTCATACCTTTACACAAATGACTAGTATGAAGCAGGTAACGATTGTTGTTCCAAATGGACAAACAGTGCTCAGCAGCATAACAGGTCCATTCGAAATATTGAGCAGGGCTAATGACTATTGGCGGAACAGGGGAAAGACCCCGCTGATCAAAGTACGGATAGCTGGCTTTGAAAAAGAGCAACAATTTGATGCCGGCTATTGTACTATGCATCCCGAAAACATCGCTAATCTGGAAGCAACAGACCTGATCATCATTCCTTCTGTTGCTTATCACGAGCAGCTGATCAGCAACAATGCAGCACTCATACAATGGATAACGGACAAATATAAAAATGGATCAGAGATCGCCAGTATTTGTTCGGGAGCATTCCTATTGGCTTCTACCGGATTACTGGAAGGAAAAAGCTGTTCTACCCATTGGAATAATGCATCGAATTTCAGGCGCTTGTTTCCTGGTGTTGCTATGGTTGCCGATAAGCTGATAACATCGGACAGTGGGATTCATACAAATGGAGGCGCATTCTCTTTTCTGAACCTGATGCTTTTTCTGGTAGAAAAATATTTTGACAGGGATACAGCCATCTGGTGTTCTAAAACATTCCAGATAGATATCGAAAGGGTATCACAGGCACACTTTTTTATCTTTGAAACGCAGAAGACGCATGGTGATGAATTGATATGCAGCGCACAGAATTATATAGAAGACAATGTAAGGGGAAAAATATCATTTGAAGAACTGGCCTCAAATTTGGCCATCAGCAGGCGCAATTTCGACAGGCGGTTTATAAAAGCCACCGGCAATACCCCGGTAGAATACATGCAGCGTGTAAAAGTAGAAGCTGCCAAACGAAGCCTGGAGAAGGGCAGAAAGAATATCAATGAGGTGATGGATGAAGTGGGCTACATTGATGATAAGGCATTCAGGGATGTTTTTAAAAAAGTTACAGGTTTATCGCCATTGACCTACAAAGAGAAGTATAATAGAAGTTCCGCTACATTTGAAGCTTAATAACTCACGCTAACCAACTAAACCTTATGAAAAACAAAATCCTTTTTGTCCTCAGTCTTCTTTTTGGACTTATGTTTATCAATGCGGGACTTAACAAGTTCTTCAATTACATGCCTGTGCCAAAAGACCTTCCTGAAAAAATGCAGAAAATGGGTATGGCCTTTATGGAAATCAGCTGGCTGATGCCGCTGGTAGGTTTTGCGGAAGTGGTAGGCGGCTTGCTTTTTATCTTTAAAAGAACCAGGGCATTGGGGGCGATCATTATTTTCCCGGTTATGATCGGTATCCTGCTGGTGAACGCGTGTACCATGCCTTCGGGTTTACCGTTAACGCTTGCATTACTTGCTATTAACCTTTGGGTGATATACGAGAACAGGAAAAAATATTTACCGATGATCTCCAAAAACGGTATCTAACCATCCTGAAAGAGGACCTTGGAATAGAAGCGTATATAAATTTGAAACGGTGAAGGAAAAACTTCCTTCACCGTTTTTTTTTAAGGGGATCTGATTTTATAATTTATATTTGATATACCTGATTATCCTGATAAGCTTTTTTTCACTTAAAATCCAATTTCATGAAAAAACTGTTTTTCAGGCTGTTCCTGTCAGCCGCTATTCTCGTATCCTTTACAGACGCAAATGCAACCCCCGACCTTGATTGGTACCACCCGGGTTGGGAGCATCCCGCGTACATGACTGCTCTTTCTTTCTCAAGTGACCCTGATTTTATCAGGGGATTCTGTTTTGCTTTTGATGCCGCTAAGGAGATGGTCAATTATGGTTATGCCGGCATTATGAAGAAAGAAGTTTCCGTAAGTAATAACAACACTGTAGTGATCAGTATTGGTATGTATGGCATTGCATCGGGCACATGGAGTGCATGGTGTACAACATTTGCAGATTCATCAGCGGGTGTACGTGACTATGCGAATACTCTCACTGATCTGCAGAATCAAAACCTCTGGCTTGGTTACGCATGCCTGATGGAACAGGCTGCAGGTAACCCTAATATTGTGAACACCCAGAACGGGCAAAGCTGGTAACAGATCAATGCTGATATTTGCTGAAAGAGACCCATCAATGGGTCTCTTTTATTTTCCGAAACGTCTACTTTATTCATCATATCATCACACGCAGCCGCAAAAAAATACATTACCTGGCAGCGTGGGAACTTGGAAGAAGAAAACCCAGCAGAGAAGGAAAACTTTTATTTGTTTTTCTTTCTAATTAAGAAAATACTGATTATCAAGATCCATAAGAAAAAGAGTCCCGCAGCGATGGGAATGTTCCACCCGTTAACACTATAGAAATCCAACGGTGTTGTCACGAAAAAAAGCGTTGGCACAAAGGAAAGATTGTAAATGGCGATAAGATAACCCAACCATGCGGTCCATTTTGGGAATAACCCGGTCTTTATGATCAGTGTGCCTGCTGCAAAGAGAATGGTGGCATTTAATAAGCGGTTTATGGGTCCGTAAATAAGTAATGCGCCTTCCGCCCCATATCCAACCCAGGTAGGGTTAACGGGATTTGCATGGGCTGCAAAGACACTTCCCGCCTGTATAGAATCAGCAACAAATCCTAGTATTGAAAATGCAAGTCCGCAGGTAAAGATGAACGTACCAAGCCATTCGAAATCAGGTTCGGATTGAGAGATAATATTTCTAAACCCGCTAAAGAAACCGATAAGCCCTATGCAAACAAACATATCAACCAGGATGCGAATTAGTATGATGGCTGCGGGAGGAGTGCCGCTGGGTGTTGGTGTGTAAACGAAATAAAGTGGGATCTCAAGCAATACAAGTAGGTACATGGCAATTCCAAAAATACCTGTCCAATAATAAGCCGTTGTTTTTTTCATGTTAAAAGAGCTTTTTTTTTAAAATGTAAGAATGCTGCAAGTATACTGGCTTGTTCTATAAATTTGTTACATTGGAAGGAGTATAACTTACAAAATACAGAGTAATGGCATTCAGACTGAAGGGCATTTCGGAGGATCATTTTGAGCATTTGGATGATTTTTTTCTGAATGGTTTTGAAAGCAATAAATTGGTTGAGCGCTCACAAAAGATCAACCATCCTTTTGTCGACGGCAGTTCGGATGAATGGTATTTTGATGGTATCAGGATGGGCTATTCCGATTGGCACTACAGTAAGCCCATTGAATTACAATGGAGTTATGACATAAAAGTTGAGCTGGTTACTTTTCAAGCCAACCTTAGAGGTTCGATGTTCATCGGAACTGAAACAGGCGTGTCTTCTCCATTATTTGGGAATTTTCAGCAAAATCTATTCTATGCGAATGCAAATGATGCTAATGAAGGTTTCCTGAGATGTGAACATTTGCGTAGCTCTATGTTTTTTATCCAGTTTACAAAAGATGCTTTTTTACGCCTTACAAGCGGGGCCAACGAGGCATTAAACCGTTTTAGTGAAAACGTACTAAATGGGCAGCCGACCCTTCTTTCGGTTAATAATCTTCCGGTGGATGCAACTATGCTGAATTTGATAAGTAATATCGTGAACTGCAGGTACAAGGATGGTTTAAAGAAAATGTATTTGCTTTCAAAAAGTATAGAGTTTTTGGTACTACAGGCAGAGGCCTGCAATGCTGCTTTGATACCATCGTATAAATACATTAAAACGAATTATGATAAAGAATGTATCATATTCGCCCGTGAATATATTATGGGGCACCTGGAAACGCCTCCAGGTTTGTCGGAGTTGGCAAAGATCATTGGTATAAATGAGTATAAATTAAAGAGAGGCTTTAAGGAGCTCTTTGGTAATACGGTTTTTGGATATTTATCGGATGCCCGGCTTGAAATTGCAAAAAAAGATTTACTTGAAAATAAAATGACTGTTGGTGAAATTGCTTCAGAATTGGGTTATTCATCGGTACAGCATTTCAGCAACGCCTTCAAAAAAAAATTCGGAGTATCCCCCGGCAAATGGAAACATTAGTGGATGATCCCATCTATGTTGTATAGATCATCAGGTTTAATAAGCCTGTACCCGTTCCAATATCTACTGTCATCTGTCAACTCCCGCCACCAGGCCCCAAACAAACATGCATCCGTACACAGATTCATGGAGCACACCTTTTAAATAGCAGCTAATAATTTTTAGTACTACAAGGTATATACATCTCCCTGGCGGGCAATGTCATTAAGTTAAGAAGGTTTCACGCAAAGGCGCAAAGGAGCAAAGATGCAAAGGGTTTTCTTAGCGCCTTGACACCTTGGTGCCTTTGCGTGAAACATATCTCTAAATGCTTAACTTAATGACATTACCTTGGTGGGAGACTCACTGGAGAAGAAAAATTATTTTTCGAAAGATGTTCGGGTGAGTGTATCATGCAATTTATCACTTGAACATCATTTGCGAGAATTTAACATAAACCCATGGACTTAAAAAGATAGCGCAATAAATCAGGCTGATCCATGGTTGGTAGTCGATATAAAACTCATGCGGTGTTAAAGAATAAGGATGCCTGATCAAAACAAACCCTACGAAGTCAACTACTATGGCCGAGATAAGCCAACAAAACGAAAGGTGCCAGATTTCTGGTGATTGTAGTGAACTGATTTTCTGTCTTGGATTTTGAAAATATTTCCAGGCAAAAAGCGGCCAGATGAAAAACATCAGCAACACGTGATATGGCACCGTGGCGGCAAATGATTCTGATTTTAAAACCGTAATTCCTGGTGCAGGAGCTGGCGTCTTATACACAATAGCATAAATTATGGAAATGGCTGTGGCCAAGACCGTTACTATAACATAAGCCGTAAAAAAAAGTACCAATGCACGTGAGAAATTTATTTTCATTTTAAGTTATTTAATTTAGCGCGATGATAATACTATTTTAAGTGACCGAGTTATATCAGAAGGAGTATTACTTACATAAAACGGAATAGTTCATGAAAAATCAAAATAACAAAGGGAAAAACTTTCATCTTTCCCTTTCGTTGCCGAAGTGGATTTTTCTCGAACCAATTTTTGGAAGACTTGAGACTTTTGGCCGAAATATGGTTTTAAGTAATTGGATTTGCTTTGAGGTTCAAAATTTCAAGGCGTTCGCATTTTAGTAATCTTTCTAAAACGTTCCATTAAAATGCCTGCCGCCTACTTGCAGTTCCCTGTTCAGATACAGACTTGTCATTCTGCTATTTAACTTTTCTTTCGCCCTGCCACCGGTGCAAATTGATAATTTGCAGGAAAGGATTGCAGAACAAACGGAAACCGTTGCTGCAAGGACATTAACTTTAACCATAACTAACATACATGAAAACAACTTTTTTTTCTTTACTTCTTGTTGTTTTAATTCAGCCCTGTACGGCATATTCCCAAAATTCAGCAAATGAAAACATAACAGTTAAAGGAAAAATTATTGAGCAGGAGAGCAACAAACCATTGTCTTATGTAAGTATTGGCATTCCCGATAAACCTTTCGGGACATTGACAGATACACTTGGAAATTTTGCCTTTCAGGTTACCGGGGAAAATTTGTCTGATTCTCTTCAAATCAGCCTGGTCGGATACTTTTCAAAAAAACTTGCAGTAAAAGATTTCGTTGAAGGGAAAGAGATTATCATCAGGCTAGATATAAAAATTATTGAACTTGCAGAAGTGGTAGTAACCAATAGTAAAAAACATACTGAAATACTCGGGCGCCAGGCAAGTGGAAAATTTGTGCAGGTCTCTATTCACAATAAAAAGTCAGTTGACCAAACCATTGGTTCGGAAATGGGCATGCGATATAAAACCAGTCATGCCAATGCCATTTTAAAAGATTTCAATTGTAATATATCAGGTAACAATTTTAATTATATCAAATACCGCATTAACATCTATTCTGTAAAAGATAATATGCCCGATACCTTACTTTATCATAAGCAGATTTTTATGTCTATTGATAATTTCAGGAAAGGTTGGATAAATGTTGACATGGAACCATACAATATAAAATTACCCCAGGACTTTATCGTAACTACACAATGGGTGGATAGTAGAATGGATTACAAAGAGGATCCGATAACCATGATCCCGGTTGCCATGTCGATCTTTTCAAAAAACTGTTACATACGGGTAGCCGCCCTGGATAAGTGGCAAAAAAAAGCCATGAATCTGAGCAATTTTGTGACGGTAATGTATTAGAAATAGTTCAATCGTTGGCGAGGGAAAAATAAAAAGGAAAGGCTATTAACCTTTCCTTAACTGTAGCCCGAAGTGGATTTTTATCGAACCAATTTATTGATGATTTGAAACTCCTGGAAGGAATAAATAATCAGGAGCGGTAATATATTTACTTTTTAAATATTGCCAGTAAAGCAGTTGCGCCAATTTCTGTTCCTAATGGAATAGCCGCAATGTCAACCTGAAAATTTCCGGCATGATGATTAAATGGAGCTGTTTTTCCTTCCTTTATAGCATTTGCATAAACAACAGGATTGGCGGTACCAATTTGAATATAATCACTAACGGTCTTTTTATTTCCATAGATCAAACTTTGAAAATCCTCTGAATACATAGCAGCAGGCTTATTGGTAATAATATTTTCAATTGTAATTACGGAACCAAGTGCAGTATTTATCTTGTGAGCCAGGT
>JAOQAL010000687.1 GCA_025963615.1 Chitinophagaceae bacterium
ATTGGTACTCATTAGTAAGGCATAGTCCTTTCCTTCCTCTACTTCATGCACCATCAGGGTTTCTGGTTTATCATTCATTTTTCCATCGGCATCAAAGTTTTTGCTATCAAAAGGGATAAACTCAAAAAAGATATTATTATTAAGGATAAGTTGCATGCCCTTTGCATTTTCCCGGTTCTTATATCCAATAAACCCTTCGCTTGAAAGATAATTTTCTATGTAAATAATAGGTTTGCCCAGTAATTTTTCAAATCCTTTTTTATATGGTTCAAAGGCAACACCCCCATGAACAAAAAAAGAAAAATTGGGCCATATTTCGTGAATATTATTCACTTTATAATGATCAATCACCATTTCCATACACATCTGGCACCAGGCAGGCACTCCCACGATATAACCAATGTCCCATTCTGTTGCGTGTTCTACTATTTCATTTAGTTTTTGATTCCAGTCCTTGATGGCGGCTATGCGGCCACCGGGTTTATAAAAAGTCTGGAACCAGAAAGGCCGTCTTTTTGCGAGAATACCACTAAGGTCACCGGCAAACCACCCTGCTTTACCTTTTTGTAAATCGGTAGCGCCGCCCAGCATCAGGAATCCTTTTGTTATCGCATTTCTTGGTACATGCTCATAAGACATGAGGCTGATGAGTTGGCGAACATAGTTAATGGTGTTGCTCCGCAACATTTCTTTCGTAACCGGTATATACTTGCTGGCTGCTTCTGACGTACCGGAACTAAGTGCATAATATTTTATTTTACCCGGCCATGCTACATCCGGTACCCCCTCAAGTGTCTTTTTCCACCAGCGTTCGTAAATTTTATTATAATCATGAGCAGGTACCAACTCCTGGAAAAGTTTGGTGGGGTTACGCGTAAAAAGAATATCATCAAACCGGTATTCCTGTCCTAATTCTGTAAATCTGGCTTTTTTCAACAGCTTTTTCAACACACGTAGCTGCTGACGCTGCGGATCATTTTGAGGAAGACGCAACGCGGTCGCGAGGGCTCTTGGTAATTTAATGTCTATTATGGTTGCCATTAAAACTGCCTGAGGGGTCTATAAAGTTAACTATAATTCCCTGCGAATATAAGTTTAGTAAACCTTTTATGAAGTATTATATAAACGGCTTCTGTTTAATTAACGGCTGATTTCCCCGTTGGTTGTTATACTATTTATAAATTATATTTCATAATGCCTTATCCACCGAGATTTCTGTAAGCCTTCCATAATAATTTCAAATCATTGACAGGTTCATAATCCCGGGCCCACCACTGATCCACCATTTTAAGACTTTCTTCAGGAAAGTGCTGTAATGATGAAAGCGGCGTGCCATTACACGCAATGACAGCCTGGCGGAGGGCGGGAAGCTGTTTTTCATGTAAAGCATAACCGATCCATGTTTTATGGGCAAATAAGACAGAAAAACAATTTCCAAAAAAGGGAACAGGTTTTTTTACCCCTATCAAATGAACCGGAAATGTGATAAGGGAAAAAACAGAAAATAAAATATCAATCAGCCTTTTTAATCTCCGGTTATACGGATCAGACAGTTTATAGCCATTTTCTTTAGAAAGTGCTTCACCGCTTTCATCTTTTGAGTCGCTGCCAACAATGCTATGGCTTCCCGCGGCATGAAACTTGGCGGTTATATTGCCGGGAAGCTCCTGAACGGCCTCAATGATATTTTTAAAAGATAGCGTTCCTTCACAAAATATAATCTCGCTGAAGGAGAAACTGCCAGCCAGCAATTTTATATTTTTCCAATGACCAACGGCCTGTTCATCGTTTTCGTCTACCGCTATCCTGCCAATTACCCGTTCCTGCAAACCAGCCTCTTTCATCAACCAGAGTGTATTCTCAAATTCCTCCGGGCTTGCGGTAATCAATGTTTTTGGATGCAGATCGCCGGTTTGTGCATTATCCAGCACCCTCCACCTTATCAATAACCAACGTAAGGCACTGATCAGGAAAAATGCAAGTAAAGCACCCAGCAAAACAATCGCTCTTGAAAATCGGAATTTTTCGGGCAATAAGGAATATCCTGCCAAAACCGAGAGTGTACTTATTAGAGTTGAACGTATTAATTTGGATTGCCGGTAGCGCCGGTCATACAATCCAGCGTAGTAGGCTACCAGAAGATATACAAATGTAAAGGCCGGAAAGGCAATCCATAATAGTAGGTTTTTATACTCTACTTCGGGCCTGACATTCTGCCATACATTCTTCATTGCAACAAATGAAAGAAGTATAAGCCCCGCGTCAATCAGGGGTAAGCCGATACGTTCGATAAATCTACCGGTAGCGGATAGCCCAGCCCGCATCCAGATGGCAACATGAATAATGAAATTAAAAAGTCCTGCCCTCCTCCTGCCATAATGCTTTTTTACAAAAACATTCATAGCGTTATAGAACATCCGGACATAATTCAAGCTGAGTTTCCGGGTACTTTCTCCTTTAAAATGGATAATACTGCTTTCTGCGAAATAATAATTTTTATATCCTGCTTCTTGTATACGGTAGCTTAAATCAATGTCTTCGCCATACATAAAAAAAGTTTCATCAAAGCTTCCTGTTTTTTCCAACACGGCTCTCTTAACCATAATAAACGCTCCTGCAAGAACGTCCACTTCATGGTTTTCTTTTTCCGCCAGATATTCGAGGTGATATTTGGCGAATGTCCGGGACTGCGGAAAAACTCTTGCCAGTCCAAATAATTTATACAATGAAGTAAGTGGGGCGGGGAAAGCCCGTTTGGATTCTTTTAAAAATTTTCCGCTTCCATCCAGCATATGGATACCCAACGCGCCGGCATCCGGGTGAGCATCCAGGAAGGCAATACATTTTGAAAAACAATCTTCAGGAACAAGGGTATCAGGATTGAGGAACAAAACATACTTTCCTTTTGATATAGCGAGCCCCTGGTTACAAGCCCTTGAAAAGCCGGTATTTTCTTGATTTGATAAAAAAACTACGGAAGGAAAAGCCGGTTGTAAATATGAAATACTGCTATCTGTTGAATTATTATCGGTTACAATGACTTCAGCATCTATACCAGGAATAGCCTTTTGCACGGAACAAAGGCATTGTTCCAGGAAGTGTTTAACATTGTAATTGACTATGATGACGGATAGTTCCAGATAATAAAGTATGGATTGCGAAATACGATTTTTTAAGGCACTATACAAAATCACTGTTTTTTTTATCCTGTGGAGCCTGAGTTGTTATCTTTGCGCATGCTAAAAAATACCCTTTTGAATGCTGTAAAAGCGGGAGCGATAGAAATTAAGCGTTTCTTCAATAATGATTTTAAGATTTCTTATAAGGAAGGTGTAAATAATCCTGTTACAGAAGCCGATCACGCCGCTGAAAAAGCGATCATGGATGTGATAAAAGCACAATTCCCGGATCATTATATATTAAGTGAGGAAGCGGGAGAAATTATCCAGGATTCAAACTATAAATGGATTATTGACCCGATTGACGGCACCATTAACTTTAGTCGCGGAATACCGTTAAACTGTGTATCCATTGCTGTTGAGCTTAATAAAGAAATAATACTGGGCGCAGTATATAATCCGCACCTGGACGAACTCTTTTTTGCTGAAAAGGGAAAAGGAGCCACACTGAATGAGAAACCGATTCGCGTAAGCGGCGAATCAACCGTTCTGAAATCATGCCTGGTCACAGGGTTCCCATACACGTACCTGGATACGCCTAATGGTCCGCTGGATGTATTCGGCCGGTTGATCCGTAAAGGCGTATCGGTGCGTCGCCTCGGATCAGCCGCTATTGATCTTTGCTGGGTAGCTGCCGGAAGATTTGATGGATTTTATGAACATAAGCTGGAAGCCTGGGATAGTGCTGCGGGTTACCTGGTAGTAGAAGAAGCCGGGGGAAAAGTAACGGATCTTAAAGGGCAAAAATATTCTCCTTATCAACACGGCATTGTAGCGACGAATGGGAAGATACATGAGGAACTGCTGAGAGTCATTGAAGGAGCAGTCGATGATAATGTACGATGAAGGATGTACGATGTAGGGCCTTAATAAGGAGTTATATTCGGAAGGGCAAGTAAATGTACGATGTACGACTTTATTATGTAAAGTGTTTGTATGGACTCAGCGGAAATGAAGCGACGTACGAAGATGTTTGCAATAAATATTGGAAGGCTGACACAAAAGTTGCCTGATAATCCCGGGAACAGAGTATATAAACGCCAAATTATCAGGTCAGCCAGTGCTGCCGGTGCAAATTACCCTGCGTCAAGAAGAGCAAAATCGAATGCGGATTTTATAAACAAATTGAAAATAGTTGAAGAAGAATTGGATGAAAGCTTATTCTTTCTCGATTTAGTTGAAGCATTTAATGGGCCATTCGGAGCTGAAATTAAGGAGTTATATTCGGAGGGAAGTACTACTTAAGATAATTGTCGCTTCCATCATTTCTTCAAGAAAGTAAATTCATACATCTGACATCGTACTTCTAATATTGTATTTATGAGTGAACGTACAGAAATTTCATCCCTTGGTGAATTTGGTTTAATTGAACATTTAACCCGGAATATCGAATTGCACAATGCCTCTACCATTGTAGGTGTAGGCGATGATGCAGCTGTTATTGATCATTTTGGCAAACAAACTGTTATTACCACGGACCTGTTGCTGGAAAATGTTCATTTTGACCTGGTATATACGCCGCTGAAACACCTGGGATATAAAAGCGTC
>JAOQAL010000696.1 GCA_025963615.1 Chitinophagaceae bacterium
ACACAACAATCTTGTTATCAAAATTAACTTGGCACCAATGCGATATCCACCGGGATTTTCGACAAAAAAAATCCCGATTGCTATCGGGAAAAACGAATACGCCCTCCCGATAAAAAATCGGGACGGGCAATTTTCTGGAAGGTGCTCTGGTGGGGCTTTAGTTTTCTACCCACAGCGAATTCCGATGAAACACCAGGCCGATAGGTTGGATCGCTAGCCCTTTGATGTTTCCAGAATGGAACCAGGAAGAAAATTATTTAAGTGCTACATTCAACATTTTCCAGGTTTAGAGTACTTGTGGCCGGGAGACATTCGCCAGATCGAAGCGCACCATGCGTTCGGCTGGAACACAAGGCAGATAGGGCTGGATCGATATTGTGATTTCAGCGGTATATCGCTACTCCTTATATGTTTCAAGAATAGCACCCGGAAGAAAATTATTTAAGTACTACATTCAACATTTTCATAGGGCCGATGTGATGGAATTGTTGTTAGATGATAAATTCAAGACCAATGCCCCCAAGTCCTTTCCCTTCAGGGAAGGATTTAGGATGGGGCCTGGCCAAGCGCCGTAAATTGACCCATATTAAACGGGCGCAACCATAAACTATTTGCTTTCCTTACTTTTACAAACTTTACAACGAAATAATTGTTTAGTTAAGTTATGATACAGTTTGAAAAATTTACTTTGGCTAATGGGCTCCGTGTGATTGTTCACCAGGATCTTTCAACGCCTATGGCGGTAATGAATATTATGTATGATGTGGGCGCAAGAGATGAAAACCCTGATCGTACCGGATTTGCTCATTTATTTGAACATCTTATGTTCGGTGGTTCCGTGAACGTTCCGGTATATGATGAGCCGTTACAAATGGCTGGCGGAGAAAACAATGCCTATACCACGAACGATTTAACCAACTATTACATTCAACTTCCCGCTGAAAACCTGGAAACAGCTTTCTGGCTCGAAAGTGACCGTATGCTGTCGCTTGCATTCAGCGAAAAAAGCCTTGATACACAACGGAAAGTTGTAAGCGAAGAATTTAAGGAACATTACCTGAACAAGCCTTATGGCGATGTGGGACATAAGATCATGGAACTATCCTATAAACAGCATCCATACCGCTGGATGACTATCGGGAAAGAACTCTCTCATATCGAGAATGCAAAACTCGAAGATGTCAGGAATTTCTTTTTTAAGCATTACCGACCAGTAAATGCCATACTGGTTGTTGCCGGGAATGTGACGGCAGAAAAAGTAAAACAATTAGCTGAAAAATGGTTTGGCGGTATTCCGGCAGGTGAAAAATATACACGAAACCTGCCGCAGGAGCCTCCACAAACAGAGGCCCGGACAATGGAAGTGCATGCGGATGTTCCCCTGGATGCATTGTATAAATGCTGGCATATGTATGCGCGGCTTGATAAACGTTATTATGTAGCCGATTTGTTAACTGATATTCTAAGCGGAGGCGGATCCTCCCGCTTATACCAGACGTTGGTAAAAGAAAAAAAATTATTCAGCAGTGTTGATTGTTCTCATCATGGTACCGCCGATGCCGGCGTGGTAATTTTCGAAGGAAAATTAGTGAAAGGAGTAGCAATGCAAGACGCTGAAAAAGCCCTCGATGAGATACTTGAACAAATGAAAAAGGAATCGGTAACAGCGGTTGAATTGCAGAAAGTAAAGAACAAAACAGAAAGCATGATTGCCTTTGAAGATATGAGTGTCATGAGCCGGGCCAATAGCCTTGCTTACTATGAACTATTAGGGGATGCATCCTGGATCAATACTGAATTGGAAAAATACAATGCTGTAACCACCAACGATATCCAGGAGGAAAGCCGGAATATCTTTGATGAAAAAAACAGTAATACACTTTATTATTACGCAAATTGATTTTTATAACAAAAGATAACTCTTTCGGCAATAGTCTGAAGACCTGTTGTACCTCATGAGAGTAAGAAATTAAAATATGCTAAACAGAACCATAGCCCCGGAAATAATTGATGCCGTTAATTTTAAACTTAGCTTAAAGCCCTGTACAAAAATTGTTCTTAAGAACGGGGTGGAAGTTTATACTATTGATGCCGGCGCTGAAGACGTCCTGGCTATTGAATGGGTTTTTTCAGCTGGTAACTGGTTTGAAGAAAAAAATCTTGTCGCCGCTACTGCCAATTTTTTATTAAAGAATGGTACATCGAAGAAAACAGCCTTTGAAATCAATGAGCATTTCGAATATTACGGTTCTTTTCTCAACAAAACCTGCCACAATGAAACAGCTACGATTTCATTGCATTGCCTCACCAGGCATATTGGCGAGCTGCTTCCGGTCGTACGCGAATTAATTACGGATTCAACAATGCCTGCTGAAGAGCTGGATACCTACCGGCAAAATATGAAGCAGCGGCTCACGGTAAACCTTAAAAAAAGTGATTTTGTTGCCAGCCGCACCATCGATGCGTTATTATATGGCGAGCAGCACCCTTATGGAAAGTTCACCCGCTTTGAGGATTTTGACGGAGTAACAAGAGAGCAGGTGCTTGCCTTTTATAAAAAATATTACCAGCAGAGTAAGCTGGTTTTATTTGTAGCCGGTAAGCTGCCGAAAAATTTAGAGCAGATACTGAACGAAAATTTCGGCGACCTTCCGGTGAATGATGTTATCATTCCCAATATACCTGCAAAACCCGCAGCAGAAAAAAAATACCGGATCACCAATGATCCGGATGGTGTGCAGGGTTCGATACGTATCGCAAGACCTTTTCCCAACCGCCACCATCCTGATTTTATAAAAGTGCAGGTGTTGAACACGATCCTGGGTGGCTTTTTTGGATCAAGATTAATGACGAACATCCGGGAAGACAAGGGCTACACCTACGGAATACATAGTTATTTGCAGAATA
>JAOQAL010000711.1 GCA_025963615.1 Chitinophagaceae bacterium
GAATTGTTTTGCTGAGGATACCGGTCTTGAGGTCGAATCGTTACATGGCGAGCCTGGTGTGAAAAGTGCCCGTTATGCAGGTGACAGCCGGTCATTTGAAAAAAACATAGAGAAACTTTTGACAAAACTTGGTAAAAGTCCTGATCGCAAAGCCCGCTTCAGAACGGTAATTTCCTTAATTATCGATGGAAAGGAGACCCTTTTTGAAGGTATTGCAGAAGGACAAATCATTAACGCCAAGGCAGGAAGTTTTGGATTTGGCTATGACCCCATTTTTATCCCAGATGGATCCGCCAAAACGTTTGCGGAAATGTCGCTGGAAGAAAAAAACCAATATAGCCACCGTAAAAAAGCCACAGAGAAACTGGCGACATTTTTAAATGATCTTGAGTTAAATCAAAGAAATTGAGCGAACAACGCAACCAAAATATACCCGAAAGCGACTTAATACAGGGATGCATTAAGGGAGAAAGGCGTATGCAGGAGGAATTGTACCGGCGTTTTGCACCGAAAATGTATGCTGTATGTCTCCGGTATGCGGGTCAATCAGATGAGGCAGAGGATATCTTACAGGAAGGGTTTATTAAAATATTCAAGAAATTATCAACCTTTCGCGGAGAAGGGTCTTTTGAAGGCTGGATCCGCAGAGTTTTTGTGAACACTTCAATAGAGCATTTCAGGCGGAAAAACTATTTGCACCCCGTTACCGAAAAGGAAGAAAGTACTATTGAGGGCAAGTATCTTTCTGTTTTAGATAGCCTGGCTGCGAAGGATATCATGAAACTTGTCCGGGAAATTTCGCCAGGTTACCGAACGGTTTTTAACCTGTATGTGGTGGAAGGATATACACACAAGGAAATAGGCGAAATGCTTGGAATCAGTGAAGGAACGAGCAAATCACAATTATCAAGAGCCAAGGTTATACTGCAGGACCTGGTCAGAAAATTTACAGAACAGAAAGACGAAGCCAACCTTTAACTTATGAACAGTTCATGGATTGACAGAATAAAACAAATTGAGTTACCCCCTCCTGAAAAAGGATGGGATCAAATAGTTGAGTCCCTTGATGAATCCCTCATTGGCCATGAATTTCCTGCTAAACTTTACAATTACGAAATAAACCCACCTGCCGGCGCCTGGGGCAAAATTGAGGAATCCGTGGTAGAGGAATTGACACCTGTTATTCCTTTAAAACGGGGTATTATTTTTCCTCCATTTATCCGTTATGCAATTGCAGCTGGAGTTATTGGGTTAATATCTTTTGCCGCAATAAAATTCTTTGCTAATAATAAAACAAAAGGAGATGTTGCTCTTGCTAAGCCTGTTTCAACTCCAAAAAATAATTTGATTCCCGATTCGAACGCCAATTCAGCATTTAATGACTCTCCTGCCCCGGCAGTCACTGATAAAGAAGCCCAGGCATTTGCAGAAAGCAAGCGTAGTTATGCCCGGCTGAATCTGCCAGGGCATTCTTCCTCCAATAAGACCAGTGCCAGTCTATACAGCTCTCCTGCGCTGTTGTCGAGTTCATAATCCGAAGAAACCGGGTTGGAAAAAAATCACGAGATACAATATACACACCGGGCTGCAGTAAATGATTCGCCCGAAGACAAAGATGTTACCCGTTACCTGATGTTCAGGGATAGTGAAGGAAGGTTCATTAAAATTTCAAAAAAACTTACCGGCTTATTTTGCTGTGTAAGTGGCGAAGAGCAGGATGAAAATTGCAATGATCAATTAAAAAAATGTAGAGAAAAGATTGCCAGTTCCTCCTTTATTCCTTCACCTGATAATTTTATGGATATTCTTGATCTTGTAAGCTCCTTACAGGATAACCGCAACTGATAATATCCGTTTCCTTAAACTTTTTACAATAGATTTATGTCAAGAATCAAAATTCAACTACCTGAAAAATTTACATTTTCGACTACCCTTGCCATACGCATTACGGATATTAATTATGGCGGCCATGTAGGGAATGATACGGTGCTATCGATTATTCATGAAGTAAGAATGCGGTTTCTTAAAAGTTTGGGATATTCTGAATTGGATTTCGGGGGTGCCGGATTAATTATGAGCGATGTCGGGATCGAATTTAAAAACGAACTTTTTTACGACGAGATGGTAATAGCCTCTGTTACTATTTCTGAAATTTCAAAAGTAGCTTTTGAAATTTATTATAAACTCGAAAAGAAAAAGGGTGATCGGACGGTCGTCGTTGCATTGGCAAAAACAGGAATGGTTTGCTATGACTATCAAAAAAAAAGAATAACAGCCGTGCCGGAAGAAGTAAAGGAAAAACTATCCGGATCATAGGATCAACTGTTCCAGATATTCCAACTTTCTTCAGCCTGGATGATCAGCATGTCGTTACCATTCAGAATTTCAGAACCCATTTGTTCCCCTTTCTTAAGGAAAAGTGTTTTAGCAGGATTATATATCAGGTCATATAAAAAATGGCGGGAAGTAAGTGCTTCATAAGGGATCGGTGGGGCCTGCACAATATTAGGATACATGCCCAACGGAGTGGCGTTGATTATCAAGGTATGCTCTTCGATTACGGCAGGCGTCAACTGTTCATAAGAAAAATGCCGGACAGAAGGTTTGCGGGATACATATTTTATTGCAATTCCCAGTTTAAGTAATACAAATTCCACCGCCTTGGCGGCGCCGCCGGTTCCAAGTATCAACGCTTTTTTATGGTGCGGTTTTAATTTTGTGATTAGCGTTTTTTCAAATCCAATGGTATCCGTATTAAACCCCTTTAATTTATCACCAACAATTTTTATGCAGTTACAGGCTGAAATTTTTTTAACCACATCCGACTTCTCATCCAAAAGGGCTAACACCGATTCTTTATAGGGTATCGTGACATTTAATCCTTTCAAAAAAGGATTGTTGGTCAGAATTTTCTTTACGTCAGTAATACTGGCAATTGAAAAATTTTCGTAGCTGCAATCAGCAAGGCCCAGTTTCTCAAATTTTTCGGTAAAGTACTTTTTTGAGAAAGAATGTGTCAAAGGATAACCAATTAATCCATATACACGCATTATGCTTCTTCCTTTTTAAGATACAAATGAAATGTATCGCCCCGCAGGCCTATACGCATAGTCTCCAGCGGAATCACTTCGCCGGGCGCGATGTTACCTAAGTTGACATTACATCCCAGCAGTTCTATAAAATAGAGTTGTTGTTCTTTTTGAGGGGCTTCCCAGATAATTTTTTCTCCGGGAATCTGTGTCAGTATTTCCTGTACCAGTCCTTCTCTAACCTCTCCTGACCCGCGGTAAATACCCACTGTACCAGCCTCCCTCGCCTCGGCTATCACATAAGCAGAACCCGCACTTAATTCTGCACGCATTAGTTCTATCCATTTGTAGGGAGGGATAATATGCTCCGCATCTTTGCTGCCTACTTCGCTCAACACCGTTGAATGTTTGGCTAATTTTTCAATATATCCACATTTTTCGGAATGAGGGATCGTAATGGACCCATCGCTAACTTCAATATAAGAAATGCCAAAGTCCCTGCATACCTGTATATAGTCATCAAACTGATTCCTGATCAAAAAAGCTTCAAATAAAGTCCCACCGAAGTAAACCGGAATATTGTAGGAGCGATACACTTCAAGCTTTCTGGTAAGACTGGCCGTAACGAAAGAAGTTCCGAATCCAAGTTTTATGATATCAACATGTGGGTGCGCTACACTGAGAAAATTTTCAGCTTCATTTACACTAAGACCTTTATCCATAACCATGGTAATTCCACTTAGCCTGGGCCTTTGATTACGATCCGGTATCTGAGTCAGGTTAAAATTCATCATTCGCAATTTTAAAAATTAATCTTTATTTATGCTAAGTCTTAAAACAAACTTGTACATCAGCAGTTCCTGGCCATGATTGACAGGTCAGATGAATTAACCCTATCAGGCGCGCAAAAATAAGGAAGAATAATTATAACAGGACTTAGTTTCGTGGAGCATTATACGACTGTTATATTGTTTTGTTCCGTTTGTACTTTGCCAGCAAATCAACTACCTGCTGATTTTGCAGGATGGAAGGATTTAATTCCACAAATTTCTTTAAAAGTTTGGGTGCTTTTTCCATGGCTCTTTCCAGATAAATGATAGCTTCTTTCGATTTCCCCATTGCAAATAAAACGATACTCTTATAAAAAAGAAAAAGGGGTTTGCCATCCGTGAGGCGTAATGCTGCCTGGAGTTGATCAATTGCCTCTTCAAAATATGCTGCTTTATATAAACACCGGATTAATGCTTCCCATCCCGCCTGGCTGCGGGGCCTTATCCTGACCACAGTAGAAAAAGCCTGTATTGCTTCTTTATACTGGTTTAAATTCATCTTACATTCACCCATAAGCGAACTATACTCGGGTTGCAGGCGATGTATTTTCAAAGCACTATCCAATTGTTTTATTGCACTTTCCCATTGGCCTTCATTATAATAAGTACACGCCATCTTGTAAAACAGCTTACTATCGCCGGGATTGAAGTGCGACGCTTTGCGATAATGAAACCGGGCCTGAGCAAAATTTTTCAGGCGATCATAACAATGGCCTATCGCTTCATAAATTACATCTTCCGGCTTCGACAGTTCCAGTACCTTTTCAAGTGCTTCTATAGCTTCCTTGTATTTGCGAAGCCTGATATAAGCATCCCCGATATTCCTGTATGCATAGTCAAATTTTTCATCAATGGTCACAGCATACAAATAGGCATCAATGGATTTTTCGTATAGCTTTAATCCCTGGTAGGCAGCACCCAGATTAAACCATGCCAATTCGTTATAAGGGTAATTGTCAATAATCTTTTGATGAAGCTTGATACTTTCTTCGGAACGACCTGTAAAATCAGTCCAGAAACAAATTTTATACAAAGCCTCTTCATTATTCAAATCTTCATCTAATATCATTTTCAGGCAGTCAAACACCTTGTCGAACTCTTCATAATCGTCATAGACATCAGCCAATTCGAAAAGCAACTCGATTTTCTCGTTGCCCCCAAAGGATAATAAGGCTTCTTCTAAAAGCTCAACTGCCTTTTGCGGCTGGTCCAGAGCCAGGTATGCATCAGTTTTTAAAATATATAAATTAATGTCCCCTTTCCCCAAGAGTTCGGCTTGTTCAAGCACCTTCAAGGCTTTTTCATATTGCTGCGACGCCAGTAATAAATCGCTTTTTTTGATAAGAAGAGCTGAAGAATAGGGGTATTGAGCAATAGCTAATCCGCAGGCTTCCAAAGCCTTGGAGATATTTTCCTGTTCATCGTAATAGTCTATGATTTTTTCGAAAGATTCTTCGTCTAGAAAGCTGTTGTTGCGGCCAAAGCGAAGATTTTCGTATTGTTTCAGCAATTCCCTGAAATCTTCCCTATCCTCTCGGTACGGGTTTTCTTTCATGAATATCAGTAGTTTATACAAGTTAATCCGAAAAAACAAAAAAATGCAATTTTTTGTAACATTTTTTGCCCCCATCCGTTAAATAGTTATTAAATCTTTTCCCGAAATGTGCTTTTAGTGTTTCTTTTTATCCTTATTTTTGTATAGAACTTTAACAATGTCAATAAAACGTACCATACTAATGCAGGTTTTGAGAAGTAGAGCAACGAGTGTTGTTTTATTTTCTTTTTTTGCGGTAGGAGCTTTTGCAACGTTAGGAGATGGTACCACAAAAAAACGGGCACTTAAGAATATCCTTTCAGATAAAAATATTTATATCCAGCACGGTGGCTTTTCATTAAAATCAGGTTATAATTATCGTGGTAATAATGTAATTAATCCTGAAAGGCAGGAAAGTTTTATTAATCTAAATACCGTTGCAATTTTTCAGAAAGGAAACCGCACTTATATTCTACCCATCAAATCAAAAGTGCTTTTAAATAATGTGAAAATTTCCGCGGGTATTCCTCAACTTAACAGATAGTCTATCTTATTGTCCCCTGGCCCCTGCTTTTTTACTTTCTTCGTAACTCATCACGCGATATCCGGTTTTGGGTATATCGAATTTAGCAACCGGAACGGGATTAAAATTGATATTTGATACGGTATAGGTAACCATTAGTTTACCAAATGAAGCTTCATATTGAAGGGCAAGGCCCGGAAGATTTCGATTCAGGTATTGAAAATCTTTATTTTGAGGCACAAGATCTTTTGTAAAAAAAACTGTAAATGTACTTCCGTCGGCTAATTTGCCTAGTGCCTTCTGGCACTTATAACCAGCAACTGTTTTATACTCTTCCACAAAGCTAAAGGAAACTCCTTCATATTTTTTATTGGATTCTTTCCAGTTCTGAGCTGTCATTGTAATCATATACTTTTGCTCGCCGTAGTCCTTTAATACGACCACGCTACCGGTCTTTCCTTCAATAATGGTAGATTGGGTTCCGAGTGAACTGATCATTTCCGAACGACTGGACGGGCCTTTCAGGTATACTACACTGGTAGCGCCATCCAGCATATCAGCGATTTGTGGCTTGGGGTTCGTGTTGCTGATAACAATATCATAAGAAATCGTTGCTTCCGTAATTGCTTTTTGCGCAAATAGATTTGACGCAATAAGAAAAGTAATAAGAAAGCCCGTTATTTTTAGTATTTGTTTCATATCCGTTTGTCTTTATAAACTATTGAATAGACGTACCAAATTAGCTAATAAGTTGCGTAATGAAAAGGGCCGGGCTAATTCCTTTTTGCCCGGCTCTTTAATATGGTATCCCTGACATGAAAAATTAACTTTTACTTTTTCGGCTGGGGCTTCTTTAAACTCTTTTGCTGTTCCTGCATTTGCTCAAGCCGTTCCTGCCACTTCGATTTCGTTTTCGGCTTCTTCCGGTTCATGTCTATTTGTGTAAGCAACTTATCGTGATTAATAATATATTTCTGAATAACAAACTGAAGCAAAAGGGTAATCACGTTAGAAACGGTATAATACCATGTTAACGCCGATGGAAGCTTATTGAAAATGAACAATAGAAATACCGGAAAAATATACGGCATGTATTTCATCACCGGGTTACTTTGATCCGGAGTCATACTCATACTGTACAATGAAATCAGAAAGCTTGTGATCACCGCGGTGATTGTGAAAAGGCTTAAATGGCTGCCCAATAAAGAACTCAATATGGGAATATTTCCAAAATCCAGGATAGAATCATAAGAAGAAAGATCCTGTGCCCACAAGAAGCTCTTACCTCTTAGCGCTACACTGGAACTGAAGAAACTGTATAAAGCAAAGAAAATAGGAATCTGCAACAGGCTGGGCAAACAACCTGCAAAAGTATTTACCCCTGCTTCCCGCATGAATTTCATCTGCTCAACTGCATAAGCCTGCTGATCGGGGTATTTCTTTTTTAATTCCGCCAACTCAGGACGAAGGATTTTCATTTTAGCACTCGTGAGATACCCCGGATACATCAGAGGCGAGGTAAACAGCCTGATGAAAATGGTGAGTAAGGCAATTATTAATCCATAACTACTGAAAAACTTTGTAAAGAAATCAAAAACGGGAAGAACAATCCAGCGGTTAATATATTTTACAAAGGCAAATATTCCATAACCCAGGTTTACAAGATTTTCCATCTGGTTGTTATAAGTCTTCAAAATCTTATAATCATTGGGACCATAATACAAACTCAGGGGAACCGTAGTTGTGGGACCGTTCGGAGTCTGCAAATGGAGATTCGCTATTGCTTTTACGATTATTTGAGAATCTGCTGGTACACTCCATTCGATCTTGCCGGAGGCAAAGCCTTTATCATTTCTCGCCAGAATGGAAGAATTGAAAAATTGTTGTTTTACGGATACCCATTTCAAATCCTTATCAAAATCTTTGCTGTTATATTTAAGCAGCGTATTATAATCATATTCATCATGCAGATTATAGCCAATTTGTGAATTTTGTTTTTCATAATCCAGGCTTTTCTCCAGTTTCACCGCCTGATTTTGCCATGTTATATTCAAGACCCCTTCCGTCAATAATTTATCCGCTCCATTTAGCTGGATATTAAAATCAATCATGTAATTATCCGGTCTCAACACGAATTGATGCGTGATGGATTTGCCAGAACTGTCAGCCGACAATAAAGAATAGGAAACCGTTGTACTACCATCCGCATTTTTTGACTGTGTTCCGGCATCAAAATAGAGGTCACTGATATGTGAACTTTGATTATTGCCGGAATTAATTGGATAATCAATTTTGTCAAAATCAGAGGCAGCGAGTTTTACAAAACTGCTGTCGTGCTGTTTGAATTTTTTTAGTTCGATGGCTTTGGGTTGACCACCTTTATTGGTGAATGTAATTTTTACCAGATCATTTTCCACCTGCAATGTTTGTTCGGTGCCACTTGCAGATTTGCCGAAAGAACTGCCGGCACTTACCATTTTACTTTGCGAATCCAGGCGGACGGAATCCTTTCTTAACGAAATGGGATCTTGTTTGGGTCGGTTTGCATTTGCAATCGAATCGACTCTTGCCTGCTCTTTCCGGAAAGCTGCCTGCTCCTTACTTGTATACCAGAAATAACCAAAGAACAAAA
>JAOQAL010000751.1 GCA_025963615.1 Chitinophagaceae bacterium
TTATTGACAAAGTGATGATTGCCGGAGAATGGCAATCATAATATGCATTAATTAAGGATGAATTTTAGTAAATCCATCTCAGTAATGAATTTTGACCAGCATAGAGAATCCGGCTATTTTTTGAGTATCAGGATATCAGTAGATAAAACCTGTGTTTTGACTTGAGAATAAATAACCAGCATGACGTTTCTGAAAATTACTTTTCCTCTGCAAGATCCGGTTCCAATTTTCACAATTGTCCTGTTTATAATTTTACTGGCGCCAATCATTCTACGTAAGCTTCGTATTCCCAGCATTGTAGGCCTGATACTGGCCGGTATGACGATCGGCGATCACGGCTTCAACCTGGTGGCAAAAGGAAGCATTGACCTGTTTGGCAAAGCGGGATTACTCTATATCATGTTTCTCGCAGGACTTGAACTGGACATGGCCGAATTTAAAAAGAACACGTATAAAAGCATCGTTTTTGGTCTATTTACTTTTACAATTCCGCTTGCATTAGGGTTTTTGTTATGTAAATATTTCCTTCATTTTAATTTTACTGCCTCGCTGCTCGTGTCCAGCATGTTTGCAACACATACCCTGGTAGCTTATCCATTGGCAAGCCGGATGGGGATTTCGAAAAATGAGGCGGTTACCATTGCTGTCGGTGGTACCATTATTACCGATACCGCCGTTCTTTTAATGTTACCCGTTATTGTCGGCTCGGTGAATGGCGGATTAAACCAGGAATTCTGGGTACGGTTAACCATTTCGTTTTTAGTATTTGCCTTTTTTATCTTATTTGGTTTTCCATTTATTGCCCGGTGGTTTTTTAAAAGAATCAAGGATGATCAGACTACTCATTTTGTCTTTGTACTGGCGATGGTTTTTCTAGCTGCTTTTCTTGCCGAACTTGCCGGTGTAGAAGGTATCATCGGGGCGTTCCTGGCAGGCCTGGCATTAAACCAGCTCATTCCCCGGACATCCCCTTTAATGAATCGGATTGAGTTTACCGGCAACGCTATTTTTATTCCATTTTTTCTTATCAGTGTGGGTATGTTGATTGATCTGCGGGTACTGTTAAAAGGACAAACGGCGCTGATCATTGCTGGCGCGCTTACCGCTATGGCCCTGGGAAGTAAATGGATGGCTGCCTTTTTTACACAACTTATTTTCAAATTTACGCCCACCCAGCGAAATGTAATTTTCGGGTTGAGTTGTGCGCATGCTGCCGCTACCATCGCGGTAATATTGATTGGTTACAGGCTGGGCGTGGTAGATGAAAATGTATTAAATGGAACTATTGTTCTTATTTTAATAACCTGTCTCACCGGTTCTTTTGTAACTGCAAATGCCGGGAAACGCCTGGCATTAACGGAAACAAAAAAATTACCGGAGGTAACCAACCTGCATGAACGGATCATGATCGCAGTAACAAACCCCGAAAAAAATGAACAGCTGGTTGACTTTGCGGTCCTGCTGCAGGAACAACGTGAAAAAAAATCCGTTTACCTGTTGTATGTAGTGGAAGATGATGATGAAGTTAAAGGGAAAGTATTGCTGACAAACCGCAATATGGAAAAGGTTATTAAGCATGCGGCGGAAACAGAAACAAAATTGCAGTTGCTTACCAGGGTCGATCTGAATATGACCAGTGGGGTTTCACGGGCGGTGAAAGAAATGCTGATCTCGGATGTTATTATTGACCAGGACGAAAAAAGCAGCGGTACCACCGGTTATCTATTTAATTCCTTATTCGGTTCAGCGACAGAAAATATTCTTGATAGCGTATGGGAAACCGTGTATGCATGCCGTTTGAAACACCCTGTTAATACCAATAAACGTATTATCCTGGTTATTACCAAAAATTCGGAATACGAAATAGGATTCAGTTATTTTATTAAAAAAATCGCTTCACTGGCGGGTCAGTTAGGAGCGAAACTTATAGTATACGCCACCGATAAAACACAATTGGCATTTGAAAAGCAAATTAAAAAATTCAGGGGGTTAGGCGATGTCCGTTACAAAACATTTTCGACTGATACAGAAACTGAATCCGTCTCGAAAAACATTTCAGAAGATGATCTGATTATAATCGTCAGTGCCAGGAAAGGGACCATTTCCTACAATTCCCAAATCGAAAACATGCCGGGTCGTATGATGCGTCAATTTCCCGATAACAATTTTATCCTGTTGTACCCGGAGCAGACACAGGTTGATTTTCTTGAAGGTGGCGGTATGCAATCCGAGGACCTCAAATTGTCGCCCATCCAGGAGCAAATTGATAACTTGAACAAATTGGGCAAAGCCGTCAAAAAGATATTCAAAAGTGGCATTACTAAATCAGACAGACCGGGAGATAATGAGAAGGGGTAAATTTTTTTCTTAAATTGCCTTTTTAAAAAAACCGCATGAAACATTTCAGGTTTTATAATAAGCAGGACATTCTTTCTCTTACCAAACTCCGCCGTTACGAGACCAAGCTTGGCGAACGATTGCAAACGGTAAATGATCCGTTGGAATTTGAATCGTTTCTGCAAACAACGAAGGCCGGCTATTTCCTGATAGGTATTCCCGAAGATATTGGCATAAGAGCTAACAACGGTACCCCCGGCGCTGATACAGCATGGCTGCCTTTTATGCAATCGTTTCTTAATATCCAGAGTAATGATTTCCTGGGGGGCGATGAGATTGTTTTACTGGGGCATTTTGATTTTGGTGATATACAATATCTCATAGATCACAATGCCCATGGCGACGAGGAAAAACTGGAAGCTTACCGGCATGCTGTTAACACTATCGACGACGAAGTAGAAACGCTGATAAAGATAATCACAGAAGCAAAAAAAATTCCGATCATTATTGGTGGTGGCCATAACAATGCCTATCCTTTAA
Organism: Chitinophagaceae bacterium; assembly: GCA_025963615.1. Classification (GTDB taxonomy): domain Bacteria; phylum Bacteroidota; class Bacteroidia; order Chitinophagales; family Chitinophagaceae; genus JAFDYH01. Next base: position 2,878 of record JAOQAL010000751.1, read on the forward strand.
TTAAAGGAGCATCGAAGGGCTGGCATAAAGCGGGTATTATTCCACTCGCTCAAATCAATTGCATAAACCTGGATGCGCACAGCGATTTCCGTCCAATAGAAGGAAGGCATAGCGGCAACGCATTCCGCTATGCGGAGGAAGATGGTTATTTGCAGAAATATTGTATTGTTGGGCTGCATGAAAATTATTTGCCACAAAATATCTGGATCGATATCGTAAATAATCCATTCATTGATTGTATTACCTACGAAGACATTTTTATCCATGAAAAAAGAAGTTTTCTTCAGGCGGTTGCTCATGCTACCGGTTTTACAGAAGATAATTTATGCGGTATTGAATTGGATCTTGATTCCGTGCAAAATGTTTTAAGCAGTGCTGCAACACCTTCCGGCATATTGCCTGTTCATGCGCGCCAATACATTTCTTTCGCTGCATCCGGCTCCAAACCGGCCTACCTCCATATTTGCGAAGGAGCAGCAAAATTGGCCAACGGGCAAGCTGATGAATCAACGGGTAAATTAATCAGCTACCTGGTAAGTGATTTTGTAAAAGCTATGAGTAGTTAGCAGGGGGAAAATGATTTAAAAAGGTATTCCCAGATTGATATAGGACTGTACTTTCCTGGTCTGATCACAATACATTACACTAATATCAAGGGGGCCTAGTGCAAAATTGTAGGAGAACGTAAGGGCATAACCGGAATAAAAATTCTGGTAATTAAAAAATTTGCTTTTGCTGATCAAATTATTAAGCAAAATATTGGCCCGGCCGGTCACGTACGTATTGATAAATAGTTGCTGACGGATCCCGCCCTGCACCATCAACAGGGAAGGAGAGTATATCGTCCCTTCCTGCAAGCCTGCAAATGTAACCTGGTTATGAAACAGCTTCGTAATACCACCTACAATAAATTCATTCATCAGGTTGCCGGAATAATTAAAATTAATACCACAATCAGTTTGCAGAAAAAAAGTGCTTTTGTTATTTAAAGAAAGATAGCCTTCGGCAGTAACCCATGTCCTGTAATAAGCATGCGTGCTGACCGCTAAGGAATCAGGATTATCCGGAGGTACACCATTTATCAGGAATTGTACATGCGGGTCCTGTTGCAGCACTCTCGCAGCTTCCGCCTCCAGTTTAATCCCCTTCCGCGGAAAAATATTTCTGTCCAACGAATTATATTTCAGGTAGGCAAACAGGGTCGAGAAATGACTATCCCCTGTAAATACAAAACCGTTTGCGATGGTTGGTTTATAGCGGGTCCATTCAAACCGGTGCCCGATGCCTGCTGTAAAATTCCGGCTGGATGAATAATGAAATTTTTCACTCACTTCCCAATAATCCTGTTTATATAACCCGCTTTGTTTGTACTTTTCATAGGTAACCACATCAAAGCGGTCAAACTGGGTTTTTAAGGTAAGCCCAAAATTTTTCAGGCGGCCAATATATTGAAGATGTTCTCCCTTAATCCGGAAACTTTCGCCAATGTTTACAGTACCCATACTCCGGGAATTGGAAATAAATAAATTCCTTGAAGTAAGATTGGCAATTAAACCGATACCCGAAAACCGGTTATAATGTAAACCCACTTTTGCAAATGTGAGCTGGTTTTCTTCCACATTAAACATTATTTTACAACTGCCGTCTTCCCGGGGTAATAAAGAATAAACAATACGGTTATAATACCTGGTCCCAAATGCCTGACGCACCATATCAGAAAGTTCTTTAGCCGTATAATCCCGATTCAGTTTAAGGTTCATCGTGTTGATGAAAAAACCCAGGGTAGTATTTTTGAGTCCCGCTACTTCATAGGATGATAGTTTTATTTTGTGTACTTCCGGTAGCCGGTTTTTAGCCATCTCCTGTTTGCCATAAATAGCGTCCAGCGAATCCGCCAGTTTTTTTAGTCTTGGGTAAAGCGCCCTTCCTTCATCAATGCCCATCTGAAGAATTTTATCAGCATCGGCAAAACTGGCCATGGAAAAATTGTCTAGCTTGATGGGGATATAAATATCACACAAGGGTATCTCGTTCTTGGCGTCATCGGCCTCCCTGAAAAAAGCAATCTGTAAAAGCAATTGAATAATATTCCTTATTTTCTGGGAGGGTAATAATCCACCAGCCACATTACTGCCGATGACATAATCTGCGCCCATTTCTTTTACATCTTTAACAGGGAAATTTCTGCTGATGCCGCCATCAACCAGGCGCTGGCCATTGTAATCAACCGCTGTAAATATAGAGGGTATAGCCATACTGGCACGAACAGCGGAAATAATCTCGCCTTCTTTCATAATTACCGTTTCGCCATTCCCGATATCCGTTCCAACGCAACGAAAAGAAATATTGAATTTTGAAAAGTCTTTAATATTGTAAACAGGAAAAAACAATTCAGAGAATTTCAGCCAGAGTTCCTGGGCTTCCAGTAAACCGCTGTTCAGCTTTAATTTGTTTTGAACCCAGGGCAGTTCAATGTCATATTTAGAATACTCATCTTTTTCTTCCATAAACAAACTGCGCAGCGATGATTGGTTGCTTAATAATAAGCTCCAGTCAATAGGCCTGACAATTTTTTCCAATGAATCAGCAGAATAACCTACAGCATAAAGTCCACCGAGAATGCCACCCATACTGGTGCCACTTATATAATCCACTTTTAAACCCGCAGAATCGATGGCTTTCAGAATGCCAATATGAGCCAAGCCTTTTGCGGCGCCGCCACTAAGGGTGAGCCCGATTTTTGGCCGCACAGACTGTGCAGATGAATCCTGCGAAGCAGCAAAAAAAATCAATAAAGAAAATGATAGCAAAATGCTCAATGTTCTCATTGGCCTGGAAAGATTTTCTTCTGCAATATAAATTAAGATTACCTCATTCCGGTGAATGAATGATGGTTGGCAGTATAGCAAATAAACAAAACCAAAAACTATTTTGAGCCGGACGATAATTTGCAGTTTATGATTACCAACCGGCCGCAACCCTTGCGGATTTAATGGGTTTGCTGTTGGGCTCACGACAGCTGTTGCAGCATGCCTGTCCTGGATCAGGAACCCTAAATAACCATTAATAATCCCTAAACCATTTTGAAGAGAAGTAAACTTTAAGAAAATAGTAGTTTCCGGTATGGAATTAACCGGCGAAAAATAGCTTACAACCCATCTTTAATATTCACATCGCTTAGTGTCGCTGCTTTATTTAACCGGGCAAGCACTTTTCCAGCTTCCAGTTTCTTATTTTGCTTTTTCAGCGCCTTATACAATCCAGCCAATGACCATACATTCTCATTGTTATCTTTCAGATCTTCTTTGAAAATTTGTTCCGCCTGGTGCCAATTTCCTATACTGCTAAACGCATTGGCGAGAAAATATTTCGGATTCAATAACCAATCCCTGGGTTCATTATACACCATGGCCTTTTCTTTTTCCACGGCCCCAGTCAAATTTTTAATTGCATCGCTATTATTTTTTTTTCCGAGAGCAATAGTCCCTTTCAGAAGATGGGCTGCTATATCTGCTCCGTCAATAGCTGGGGAAAAGGGGTCATAAGGCTGATACAAAGAACTATCTTTTAAAAGCCTGTCAATATTGTCCAGTTCAGCGCTTGCCCCGGCAATATTATTCTTTCCACAAAAAGCCATTCCCCTGCCGAAATGCCATAAAAGGCTTGCATAAATATGCCTGTCGTCTATGGCAGGCGAAGCCAGCAAGCCATCCCAGTCTTCAAAACGCACCATAGCAAAAACCGGCGTCATATAAACGTAGTGCATATAATTACCCATGCCACCGGGAAAAGAAAGATAAGACGTATCAATACTTTTTTGTAAAGCATGAGCGGCCTGTATTGAAAGATCTTTCCTGCCGCCAAGCATAGAACAGTTGATAAGCATATGCTCATTATGCAGTCGATATAATGATTCGCTGGCCGCAACGGCGGGGTAGAGGTCCAGGTAAGTTTTATATTGCTTTACGGCTTCTTCGTTTGCAGTATATCCCTTGTGATAATAACCGGTTCGTAAATAAATATGAGATGGCATGTGAACGAGATGCGAAAGGCCAGGATTTAAATTCCCTAACCTGTTTGCACTCGCCAGCGCTTTTTCCGGAAAAGGCGAGCCTTCCATGACATGAATATAGTAATGATTAATGCCGGGATGTCCGGGCGAATTACTTAATGTATTTTCCAGCACTTCACGGATTCGGGGTGTCCACGGTTTAGGTATTCCGTTGTTATTCCATAATTCCCAGGGGTGTTCCAGCATCATGGCATCAGCATATAAGGCTGCAACATCAGCATGGATAGGATATTTTAAATAAATCTTTGCCATGGCCAGTGTAT
>JAOQAL010000787.1 GCA_025963615.1 Chitinophagaceae bacterium
AAAAATATAATTATTGCTTCTGTACTGGCTTTGTTTATCGTTGCGGTCTTTGTACTAACCCGGTTAGGGGGAGAATTTATACCCTCACTCGAAGAAGGAGATTTTGCTGTAGAGACCCGTGTACTGACCGGTAGCAATTTAAATACTTCAATGAATGCGGTATCACAAGGCGCCAGGATTTTGCTGGAAAAATTTCCTGAAGTAGAAAAAGTGGTAGGTAAAACAGGCAGCAGTGAAATACCAACTGATCCCATGCCAATTGATGCCAGTGATATGATGGTGATTTTAAAGGATAAAAATAAATGGACATCTGCTAAGACATTTCCAGAATTAACCGAGAAGATGTCAAAAGAACTGGAAGCCGTTCCAGGAGTAACATTCGGTTTTCAGTATCCCGTGCAAATGCGCTTTAATGAACTCATGACCGGTGCGAGACAGGATGTTGTATGTAAAATTTTCGGAGAGGATTTGGATACATTGGCCTTGTATGCAAAAAAATTAGGTGATATATCAGGTACGGTGAAAGGGGCAAGGGATCTATATGTTGAATCAGTCACCGGTATGCCCCAGATTGTTATTCTATATAACCGTGCAGCAATCGCTCAATATGGTTTAAATATCCGTGATATTAACCGGGTTGTAAATGCGGCATTTGCCGGAGAGAGCAGTGGCAAGGTATATGAAGGGGAGAAACGCTTCGACCTGGTGGTTCGTTTAAGCGCCGGTCAGCGCAAAGATTTAAAAGACGTACAAAATCTTTTAATACCTGCTTCGCAGGGCACACAGATACCATTATACCAGGTAGCCACTATACAGGTAAAAGAAGGCCCTAACCAGATTCAACGGGAAGATGCCCAAAGAAGAATTATAGTAGGTTTTAATGTTCGTGGTCGCGATGTACAAACCATGGTAAAGGAACTGCAACAAAAGGTGGAAGCGCAAATCAAATTGCCTCCCGGCTATCATATCACGTATGGGGGCGCGTTTGAAAATCTGGAAGCGGCAAAGGATCGTTTGTCTATTGCTGTCCCGGTTTCCTTATTGCTCATTTTTCTGATACTCTATTTTGCTTTTAATTCCGTCAGGCAGGGGCTGTTAATTTATTCCGCCATTCCCTTGTCTGCTATCGGCGGCATTCTTGCTTTAGCTATACGGGGAATGCCATTCAGTATTTCTGCCGGCATTGGTTTTATTGCCTTATTTGGGGTGGCGGTATTAAATGGAATTGTCCTTATTGCAGAATTTAACCGGTTGAAAAAAGAAGGATTGCAGGACGCACGGGAAATTGTTTTGCAGGGAACTCAGTCACGCTTGCGCCCGGTACTGATGACTGCATTAGTTGCATCACTCGGATTTCTGCCGATGGCCTTAAGTAATGGAGCCGGGGCCGAAGTACAAAGACCGCTGGCTACAGTTGTAATTGGCGGATTACTAATTGCTACTTTTCTGACACTTTTTGTGTTACCTGTTCTTTACATCCTGTTCACTAAAAAAGATGCCATGAAAATTAAACCTCACGCTGGTATAGCAACACTATTGCTCTTAAGTTTTTCATTTTTGACAACCATCTGTGATGGCCAGCAACCGATCAGTTTGCAGGGAGCCGTTGATACAGCATTAAAAAATAATCTTTCCCTGCGAAATGAAAAGTTAATGGCAGAATATCTTGAAAAATTAAAAGGTTCCGGAACTGATATTCCGCAGACTATGATAACCGGCGATGTCGGACAAATTAATAGCTATTACACCGATACCAAATTTAGTATATCGCAAAACATCAAATTTCCTAACGTATATACAAGGCAAAAAAAATTGCTGGTTGAAGAATGGAAAAGCGGAGTATTGAATGTCTCGGTAAAAGAAAACGAACTTAAAAAAAGAGTTACACAGGTGTTTTATGAGCTTTTGTATTTAAAGGAAAAAGAAAAGTTATTAAAGTATACCGACAGTATATTTTCCGGGTTTCGCAAAAATGCAGGGTTGAGATTTTCAAAAGGGGAAAGTAACATCCTGGAAAAGACAACGGCAGAAACACAACAGGGCCAGGTAAACCAACAACTCATACAGGTACAGCAGGATTATTCCATTTTACTGATACAACTAAAATGGCTCTTGAATACCAACGCGGATTTCTTCCCGGCAGAAGGTAATTTTAAGATGGAGCCACCAGTACCTGAAGACAGCGTGGTAATACGGCAGCATCCATATATACAATATTTACAACAGCAGCTACAAATAAGCTATACAAAATATAGACTGGAAAAATCAAAACTTTCACCTGACCTTTTTATTGTCTACAACAATATGAGTATAAAAGGTACGGGCGCAGATAATAAAACCTATGATGCTTCTACAAGGTTTCATTCAGCGCAGGCCGGTATTGGAGTCCCGGTATTTCAGGGCTCACAGAAGTCGAGAATTGACGCTTCGAAAATTAATCAAAGCCTGTCAGAGAATAAGTATATCGATGGGGTGAAAACCTTTCAATCACAATATGAACAGGCAATACAGCTGTATAAAAAACGACTGCAAACGGTGAATTATTATGAAAGTAATGCTTTGAAAAATGTAAATACCATTATTACAACAGCAAACAAACAGTTCCTCGGTGGTGATATAAATTATTTGGATTGGGTATTGCTTACAAACCAGGCTGTCAGTATACAAGGTGAATACATCGATGCAGTAAGAAGTCTCAATCAAAGCATTATCGAAATTAATTCCATTACGAATCAATAAACCAAGCTTAAAATGAAACAGTCTTTAATTATACTTTATTTCTTTATTATCCTCATAGGCTGCATTGATAAACCTGGAGCTGAAATTAAAACAGAAAATAAAGGTTCTGGGAATATGGTTGAGTTAACGGAGGCCCAGCTTAAAAACGCAGGTATAGCAATAGGGAAGCCGGAACAAAGGGTTATGTCATCTATTTTGAAGGTGAACGGAATTATCGATGTGCCGCCTCAAAATACGGTATCGGTCAGTGTACCGCTGGGCGGATATTTGAAGTCTACAAAACTGCTGCCGGGTATGCAC
>JAOQAL010000791.1 GCA_025963615.1 Chitinophagaceae bacterium
ATATTCTTTGGATGGCTCTGTAAATCCGTTTCCGGCAGGCAAACTACATTCCCCGGCAATCATGATGTATGCACTTATGCGGTAAACAATAAATGTATATAAAAATGTAAGGATAAAAAATGCGGCGCAGGTTTTCAGAAAATGAAATGAATGCTGTCGTGAAATTTATTACGTTAGTTAGAAATATTCCGAAAAAAATACGTAGTCGATCTTCTACCGGCTTGTGGGATAACCTACTTTTTTACAGGGATAATCTACTCTTTTCTAACAAGATGAACTATTGAGTGAGTACACGCAATTAAGGTTCTTTGCTCCCTAAAAAAAAATAATCTAAAAAATCAATCCAAATGAAAAAACTCATCGTTTTCGCCATTGCTGCCGTAGGTTTCACAACCATTTCGCATGCACAGTCAACAGCTAATGCAACTGCATCAGCCACTATTGTAACCCCTATCGGGATCACCAAAACCACTGATATGAGTTTTGGTAATATCGCCGTGGGAGCAAGCGGTGGTACCGTAGTATTAGACACGGCCGGGGTACGTACACCCACTGGAGGCGTAACGCTTCCTGCCACCACAGGAACTGTAGCATCTGCGGTTTTTGCCGTAACCGGTTCCGGAACATACACGTACACCATTACATTGCCTACCAGCGATGTAACCCTCACACGTGCAAGCGGTTCAGAAACCATGGTGGCTAACGCATTTATCAGTAACCCTTCCGGAACAGGCCAGTTGGTGTCAGGCGCGCAGAATATTGCAGTCGGCGCTACTTTAACTGTGGCAGCAGGCCAGGTTGCGGGTATTTACACTTCCAGCGCCTTTCCAGTAACTGTTAATTATAATTAATTAATTAATGCCCCCTTTAATAAAAAGCGCTGCGCTAATGCAGCGTTTTTTATTAAAAAAGGGAAGTATTTCAACTTTTTTAAATGTACTATTTTATTTATTCCGTAATGAACCGTTGTTACAAAAAGCTATCCGGCAGGCGTAGTTTTCGTGTATACGTTTTATCGGCGATATCAATATTCTTTTCTTTACAAGGCATTGCACAGGGAGACCTGTTGATCATGCCTAAAAGGGTGGTCTTTGAAGGCGGTAAAAGATCAGAAGAGCTAAGCCTTGCCAATATCGGTAAGGATACAGCCACGTTTGCTATTTCATTTATCCAGATCAGGATGAAGGATAATGGTTCTTTTGAAAATATCAACCAGCCCGATTCCGGGCAATATTTCGCGGAAAAAAACCTTCGCTTTTTTCCACGCAGTGTTACACTCGCGCCAAATGAAGCGCAGGCTGTGAAAGTGCAGGTTACCAATTCAAACGGGTTGGCCCCGGGAGAATACCGTTCTCATCTGTATTTCCGGTCAATACCCAATAATAAACCGCTTGGCGAAGAGGGCCCATTGAAAGATTCTGCCATATCGGTAAAACTTGTCCCGGTTTTTGGCATTTCCATTCCTGTCATTATCCGGGTTGGAGAAAATACATCTGCAGTAAACCTGTCGGATCTGGCGCTCCAGCTTGAAAAGGGAAAGGCACCGGCTCTTAGTATGACCTTTAACCGGACAGGAAATATGTCTGTGTATGGGGATCTTGCGGTATATCATATTACCCCGCAGGGAACGGCAACCCGTATAGCTGTTGTAAAAGGCCTCGGTGTTTATACGCCTAATGCTCTCAGGCATTTCCGGTTAGACCTGGAAACAAATGAGGGTATTTACTATCATACAGGAAAGCTTCGTGTGGTGTATTCAGATCAATCAGCCAAATCAGTAACACTTGCGGAAGCGGAAATCGATCTGCATTAACAGGTATGCGTTACAGTGAATGGCTAAGTAATCAATACAAATATTTATCCGGAAAATGAGGAGTACAGGTATACGATCAGTAATTGTCAAATTAATGCAAGCCGCTTGCCTGGCTATATTTTTGTGTTCAGATCCTTCCTCTGCCAATGCTCAACCGGCTGTATTCCCTGTTCAGAATTTAATTTTTGGCGCTTTTTATCCCGGAAACAGTGGCGGGTCGGTAATTATATCCAATACCGGGTCGCGCTCCGTTACCGGAACCGTTGTTCCCCTCGGTCTTGGCGTTCCATTTTCCCAGGCCATTTTTGAAATAGAAGCGCCTGCGGGCACGATCGTGTCTATTTTAACAGGGCCCGATATCACTCTTTCCGGAAGCAATGGCGGTTCCATGACCCTGCATATGGGAAATTCACAACCTGCCTCTCCATTTACCACTTCCCTTGCACCACCCTCCCGAACACCGTTAAACATCGGCGGAACACTTAGTGTTGGGAATGCCCTCTCAAACCCGGCTGGCTCCTATAGCGGCAATTTCTCCATAACCTTTAATTGGGAATAATGAAATCCTGAAAATTTTAGGTACGCTTACCAATGAACGATACTTCCCGATATTTACTATTTAAAAAAAAACGACACACTTGTTTTTTTAACTGGCGAGTGGTCATTGGTATTGTACTGTTTACATGTATCAGCCCGGCTGCCGGGAATAGCCAGCTGATCGATAATCTTAATTACACTGAAATATCAGTTACACTGAATGTGGCGCGTTTGGGCAGTATGGAAATGCCCGTAGTGATTCATGGCCCGGACGTTTATTTACCGGTAAAAGATATTTTCGACTTTTTGAGGATCAGGAATATCCAGTCCCCGGATCTGGATTCGCTCAGTGGATTTTTTATCAATCCAAGAGTTACCTATCTCATTGATAAAATGAATAACCGGATCAGGTATGATGACCATGTATTCCAGCTAAGCCCCGGCGATCTGATACGCACCGAAACAACCCTGTATTTGAAGCCGGATTATTTCAGGGAAGTGTTCGGACTAGATTGTGCATTCAATTTCCGGACGCTTTCGGTCAGCCTGAAGACAACGATCGAGTTACCCGTTATCCGGGAAATGCAGCAGGAGGCAATGCGGCGAAACATTTCCCAGGTCAAAGGCGAAAAGAAAGCAGATACAACCGTCATGCGCCGGTTTTCCATGTTGCATCTGGGCACGGCTGATTGGTCGGTAATCACCCGGCAGCAAACAAATGCAAAAATGAGTACGGGCGTTAATGTAAACGTGGGCGCGATCATTGCAGGCGGAGAAACGAATCTTTCTTTTAATTATAATAGCGACCGCCCCTTTAATGCAAAGCAGCAATACTACAACTGGCGGTATGTTAATAATGACCATGCCGCTTTGCGGCAGGTGACAGCCGGGAAAATATGGACACAATCGGCATTTTCTATTTATGCACCTGTAACAGGCGTTCAGTTTACCAATACGCCTACCACGTACAGGAAATCGTTTGGAACTTACCGGCTCAACAGCACCACTGAACCCGGCTGGATGGTGGAACTATATGTAAATAATATACTGGTTAATTATACGAAAGCCGATGCTTCCGGCTTTTTTACTTTCGAAGTACCGCTGGTATACGGCAATACTGTTGTAAAACTTCGTGTATATGGCCCCTGGGGAGAAGAAAGATACAGGGAACAAAATATCTCCATACCATTTAATTTTCTTCCGGTACATCAATTTGAATACAACATGACTGCAGGTATAGTGGATGATGATCAAAAAAGCAGGTTTTCACGGGGTGTTTTTAATTATGGGTTAAGCAGGCGTATGACCATTGGCGGCGGTGTAGAATATCTTTCATCGGTTACGCCGGGGAAAACAATGCCGTTTCTGAATGCTTCCTTACGCTTAGGCACTAATTTACTCATAACCGGCGAACATGTTTATGGGGTAAGATCGAAGGGACTGGTCAGTTACCGGCTGCCTGGCAGCCTGCAAATCGACATTAACTATACCAGGTATGATCCAAAGCAAACAGCCATTAAATATAATTACCTGGAAGAGCGGAAAATAGTATTATCTGTGCCATTTCATGGCAAGAATTTCAATGCTTTTTCACGGCTCACGGTTACACAGTTTAAGCTGCCGGAAACAAAGTATACCAGTGCCGAGTTTTTGGTATCCGGCGTTGTTGCAGGCATAAGTTCAAATCTGACCACCTATGGGATATTCGCCGATCCTGCCCGCCCTTTTATCTACAGTAATCTTTCACAAACTTTCCGTTTACCCGCTGGCCTGCGGGTAATTCCACAGGTACAATATGAATATGCACGGAACAGATTCAGTACGATACGCTGCGAACTGGAAAAAACCATCTTTACCAATGGCCTTCTCAATTTGTCTTTCCAGAAAGACCTGTCCACCCATACCAGTTATACAGGGATAGGTATCCGCTATAATTTTTCTTTCGCGCAAACATCGGTATTTGCCACCCGGAGCAATCATACAACTGCAATGATCCAATCGGCAAGAGGCAGCCTTATCTATGATGGCAAAACAAAATACCTGGGAGTATATAATCAAAGCAGCATAGGCAAAGGAGGTGTGATCATTGCACCATACCTTGATCTTAACTGCAATGGATCACGTGAACCCGATGAACCCAAAGCTTTTGGCTTAAATATTCATATAAATGGCGGGCGAATAGAACGGAACGATAAGGATACTTCTATACGCATAACCGGGCTGGAAGCGTATAACAGTTATTTCATTGAACTGGACAAAAACAGTTTTGAAAATGTGGCCTGGCAAATACGCAAAAAAACCATTCGTGTGATTATCGATCCTGATTATCTGAAGCGGATAGAAGTGCCGGTAGCGGTAGTGGGTGAAGCTTCCGGTACGGTATCTCTCGATGAAGACAAAGGATCCGCCGGGCTTGAGCGTATTATCGTAAATTTCTATAAAAATGATACTATCCTTATTGCACGGACACTGACTGAAGCAGATGGGTATTTTAGTTTCCTGGGATTCGCGCCTGGTACGTATACTGCCAGCATCGATACCGCCCAATTACGCAATTTGAATTTTCTTTCCTCTCCAAAGACACTGGCATTTACTGTCAAAGCTAATATGGAAGGAGCGATCGTGGACGGACTCGAATTCAGGCTTCGGTCGCTTTTAAAAACCAGCAAGCCCGAACCCGGTATTCAAAAGCATGAAATGCCGGCACTTGTTACAGGAACGCAACTTCCTGCTGTTGAAAATAAACCCGATTCTCTTAATAAAGACCAGGAACGTCTGATAGGGAAAAAGCCCCCTGTTACAGGGAAGCTTCAAAATGAAACCCCGCTTAACAGCCTAAAGAAACAAGACACGCTTAATAAAGTGCAGGAACATTTTATACCCGGAAAGCTCCCTGTTACAGGAACGCAACTTCCTGCTATTGCAAATAAACCTGATTCGCTTAATAAAGGACCGGAACGTTTTATAGGTAAAAAAGCCCCTGTTACAGGGAATACAGGACCTCATAAGCTTCAAAGTGAAACCCCGCTTAACCGTCTAAAGAAACAAGACACGCTTAACAAGGTGCAGGAGCATTTTATACCGGGAAAGCTCCCTGTTCCAGGAACGCAACTTCCTGCTATTGCAAATAAACCTGATTCTCTTAATAAAGGACCGGAACGTTTTATAGGCAAAAAAGCCCCTGTTACAAGGAATACAGGACCTCATAAGCTTCAAAGTGAAACCCCGCTTAACCGTCTAAAGAAACAAGACACGCTTACTAAGGTGCAGGAACATTCTATACCGGGAAAAGCCCCTGTTACAGTGAAGGTGCCATCCCGCATACTGAAAAATAAACAACGGCCCGGCATTCCAAAAAAACAGGACTCGCTTAGTAAAAAACAGGAACCCATTATTGTGAAAAGATTGCCATTTCCGAAGGGAAAGCCTGGTACCAATAAACCAACGCTCGTGACTGAACGGCAAAAACCGGGTACTAAAAAAACTGAAGGTGCCCTTGGCAAGAAAGCGGAACATATCATCACTAAACAAACCGATTCTAATCGCGATACGCCTATTCGCAGCATGCAAAATAAACGGCAGTTGGTCAGGAAACAACAGGAACGTATCCATACCAGGGAGCAGGACTCTGTCATTGAAAAACAGCAGATCATCATCCAGCTACAGCAATTTATTATTAAAGAGCAATATATTCTGATTCAGAAGGTAGGGCCAACTGTTAAAAATATCCAGCCATCTGGCGATAAAAAACAACCGGCTATTATCATCAGGCAACAGCAGCTTCTTATTGAGGA
>JAOQAL010000818.1 GCA_025963615.1 Chitinophagaceae bacterium
TCCTTCCCTGGTGGTCTTCTGTCATTTTTGAAACGCCTGCCAAAACTCCAGTGAAAATGGTTTCAATGAATGAATAAATTTCAAGGTATTCGCCGTTGAAGCGGCATAAACCTTTGTCCGTCGCTATCCACATCATTCCCTGGCTATCCTGCATCATGGTAGAAATAAAGGCGCCTGGAAGGCCCTGGTCTTCATTAAACTCGAAAATACCGATGGCTGCGTTCTTTCTTAACCTGGGTAAGCCCGCTTTTATTATAACCGGTGATTGTATTAATGAAGTTTGCAGGTGCAAAGGCAGCGACGGTATTTTATCAAAATCGAAAGCGGTATCGGGCAGCTTATTGATATCAAATTTGCTTTCTGTTATTGGTTTCTCCAACGAATGAAAGCCATCGGGATAAAACGGTTGCGAAGGAAGTTTGTCAAAATCAAATTTTCGAACCTCCGGTGGTTTTGCCGTATCGGTGCGGGTTACCTGCCAGTCTATTTTTTTTGGTTCAGAAAATTTAAGTGGCTGGCTTACCGGTAGGGAAAATTCATTTTCCACAGCCGGAAAAGGAACCGTGTGCGGGTTATTACAGGAAGCTATTGCAAAAAAGCCTGTTACGGTTAAAAGAAATATACGTGTAATAGTGGTGTAGTTTACTCTCTCAATTTAAAGATTCTATTGCAAAGGCAGCGAAATAATAAACTCCGCACCTCCACCTTCCTTTTCATGCCCGCCGGCCGGCAGGGTTTCCACCTTTATTTCACCACCATGTGCTTTAACAATATCATAGCTTAACGATAATCCTAATCCTGTTCCCTCACCGCTTGGCTTGGTGGTAAAAAAGGGTTGGAAAATTTTGTCCAGGGAAGTTGACGGAATACCGTTTCCATTGTCCTTCACCCGGATCTCAATTTTATTTCCCATTTTTTTTGTAGTTACGGAAACAGTCGGTTCATACGCGCCTGCCGGGATTTCATTGGGCGACCCATCTGCCTTGTTCGCTGCGGCGGACAAGAGTTTCTTTTTTTGTGTTACGGCATAAAAAGCATTGTTATATAAATTCAGTAAAACCCGGTCAATATCCTGCGGAATCACATTTATTTTTCCGATGGTTTTATCAAAATCAGTATGCAGTTTCGCATTGAATGACTTGTCTTTGGCCCTGAGCCCATGAAAGGACAGACGTAAATATTCGTCAGCGAGTGCATTGATATCGGTGGGCTCTTTCTGCCCGGTACTTTTTCGTGAATGCTGGAGCATTCCTTTTACAATGGAGTCTGCCCGTTTGCCATGATGAATTATTTTTTCAAGATTATGAATAATATCATCTGTGATGTAAACGGCATCTTCAGTATTCCCTTCCTTTAATTCAGCTTTCATTTCGTTCAGCAGTTCCACGCTGACTTCAGAAAAATTATTGACGAAGTTTAAAGGGTTCTGAATTTCATGGGCGATGCCCGCGGTAAGTTCACCCAGCGAAGCCATTTTTTCTGAATGAATTAATAGGGCTTGTGTCGATTGAAGTTCGCTCAGTGTTTGTTCCAATGCTTCTTTTTGAAGCGTCAGTTCGGAAGTGCGTTCGGCTACCTGGAGTTCCAACTGTTCTTTCAATGTCCCGAGAATCTTGTTTTGTTCTTCTTCCTGCTGGGTCTTTCGCTTTTCTTTTTCCAGGGCTTTTCGTTGCCGGTTGGTTATGATCAACATGACAATCATCCAGATGATTGAAAAAAAGATTCCAACCTCCAGGATATCTTCCAGGGTTTTAAAAAGCCGGAGATTTACAATTTTTATCAGGTCATTAAATACAGATAATAGAATAAACGGCGAAATGGCAAGCATGACTGGCCTTGCGCTACTGAATTCTTTTTTCCTATAAAGTATATAAACGATATATATCAGGATGCCATGTGACAGCCACATGGTGAATGGTTTAAGATGCGACACGGTTACTTCAACCACCATGAGGCCGATGGAAGCCAACATGGCGCCCTTGAGAATTCTGTCCCAAGCCGGCAGGAGTGTAGCGGTTTGTAATGATTTACGCAGGTATCTTACAACAAAAATTACCAGGATGAAATCTAATGTCATATTCGCTTATGCGGTTTATAAATTAATCATTAAGGTAAGCTTTTAACTTAAATGGGTATTATGGTACGGGGCCGGATTAAAAGGCGCCGGCAAGATAATAATAAACTCCGCGAACTCGCCTTCCTGCGTTGCTGTTTTTAATTCGCCCGCGTGTCCCTTTGTTATAATATCGTAACTCAATGACAAGCCCAGGCCGGTTCCCAGTCCCGTCGGTTTTGTAGTAAAGAAGGGTTGAAAAATTTTATCCAGCACCTGTTGCGGAATGCCGTTGCCATTATCCCGGACTCTTATTTCCACTTTCTGACCGACCCGTTTTGTACTTACTGAAACGGTTGGCTCGTATTGGTCCGCCGATCCTTCGGCGGACAATGATTTCATTTTTTCAGCGACTGCATAAAAAGCATTATTGAATAAGTTCAACAATACCCGGCCCACATCCTGGGAAATAATATTTATTTTCCCAATATCCGCCAGGTCAGAGGCGCCGGATAAGGAAGACAGGCTCTTATCAAAATCAGTATGCAGGGTAAGATTGATTGATTTGTCCCTGGAACGAAAACCATGGTAGGAAAGCCGGAGGCATTCATCCACCAGGGCATTGACATCTGTCAGTTCTTTTTGTCCTGTGCTGCTACGGGAATGCTGTAACATGCCTTTTACAATCGAGTCGGCCCGTTTGCCATGCATCGTTATTTTTTTTTCGTTTTCTTTGATATCATTGGCGATAGCGATTGCCTCTTCTTTATTTCCCGACGCTAATTCGGTTTTCATTTCCTCAATTAATTCCGTATTCACTTCTGAAAAATTGTTTACAAAATTCAGGGGGTTTTGAATTTCATGAGCGATACCGGCGGTAAGCTCGCCGAGTGAAGCCATTTTTTCAGATTGAATGAGTTGGGATTGAGTGGATCTCAAATCGGCCAGCGTTTTACCAAGCACCTGGTTTGATTTATGCTTTTGCCGGTTATTACGGTAAAGAATGAATGCGATCAGCAACAACATTCCCAAGCCAGCTAACAGAACATAGGTTCTGATTTTATTTTGATAGCCCACTTTTTGTTTTTCCAGGTCCTGTAAACGGATCTGTTCCCTGAAAGAAAGATTTTGAAACTCCGCTAAGTTTTTAATCCTGATTTTACTGATGCTATCTTTTGCAACCAATGCAAGTCCCTGGTATTTGTAAGCACTGTCAAATTGATTTCTTAGTTGATAGCTGAGATACACATTTTCATAAGCGGTTCCAATATTTGATTCCAATCCCAGGATGGGTCCCATCGATTGTACGGTCCGCA
>JAOQAL010000822.1 GCA_025963615.1 Chitinophagaceae bacterium
GGACGGAGAAAATTTTATAGGGGCATATATACCCCCCTTCCCTACGGGAAATGAAAAAGCATCATCCCCTATTTTTTTCATAGGTCCTTCGATAAAACTTGTCGCCGTGCCGCCGGTGTAACCGGAATTATCCAGCATAGACAGCATCCTGGTTGCCGTTGTTTTTATTTTACCATTATTTAATTGCAGAGCTTCACTGGTTATACCCGGCAGGATGAGTGGTGTAATCAATGTTGCGCCAGCCAGATTATTCATAATAAATTTTAATTGCGTACCGGACAAAGTACCAGCAATAGATATATCCTGGTTGAGACTGCCGTTCAATTCAAGATCATTCACCGTACCGGTTGCTCCCTCCGATTTTAGAATTCCGGCATTGGTTAGATTACCCATTACATGTAGCCGCGCACCCGCACCCGCATTAACGACATTGATGCCTGTAATTACAAAGATTCCGGCACCTGTTATTTCAAGATTACCCCTGACAGTATACTCATAGGAAGGCGATGCAGAAGCTGCTCCTGTCTTTAATCGCAGTTCCCTGCCATTTGTATTTGTGATTTTGAGATGATTCAATGAAATAGCTGTAACAGTACTAAAAGTTGCTATCATTTGAGTAACCGCGGACATGAGTGGTGTATTCCATTCCAGGTTGCCGTATTGATTTTGAGAAAATATGATGCCGCCATTCGTCGTGGCCCCGCTTATTGAGATAGTTGAATTATCATCCCAGTTTCCAGCAGGAACAGAACCACCGTTTTTATTTATTTCATACACGGAACCACTTTCCATAGTCAGATAAGAACCGGGAGCAGAAAGCGTATTTCCT
Organism: Chitinophagaceae bacterium; assembly: GCA_025963615.1. GTDB lineage: Bacteria > Bacteroidota > Bacteroidia > Chitinophagales > Chitinophagaceae > JAFDYH01. Next base: position 830 of record JAOQAL010000822.1, read on the forward strand.
GAATTCGGAAAATATTTGATGACCCCGGTATTCTTTACTGAAAGTTTTGCATAATTCGCAACACCGGTATATATATTTAAATGAGCATCGCCGGTGCCTGCACCGCTACCTGTAAAATAAAGATTACCCGAAATCTGGGCAGTCACTGCGGCAGCGCCGGCAAGATCAAGGATATAGCTTAATGTACCGGTGGTATTTGCTGCATTTATGGTCAACGTACTTCCATTGTCAATTCTTAATCCGGAGGTCGCCGCGTTCGTGCTTTTTACCTGCAAAATTCTTGTACCTCCACCAGGCTGAGTCCGGGATAATATAACTGAAGCATTCCCTGTAACCAGTAAAGAATTAATAAGGTAAATAAATGGGTTCGTCGCGGGGATGGGGTCCATTTCTACAGTAACAGACACATTAAAAATCACATCATCTGCTGCACCGGGTACTGTACCGGGAGACCAGTTAGCAATATTATTCCAATTACTTCCGGAAGGACCTGTCCAGGTTATGGTGGCAGCATGACTAAAAAATAGAGAGCTCTGCAGCACAAACAGAGATAACAAGACTTTTTTCATAGCATTGACAATAAGGTTACGCTCTTTTAAAAAAGAAATACGTGCTTAAGAGACTGTTTAACCTTTGAATGCTTAATGCTGTAATAACTCCTGCGTACGGGAATCTTAGAGATAGAACTTGTACCCTAAGTTAAGAAAAAAATCTTCTCCCCATTAAACAAAAAGAAATTACGCGCAATAAAAACAGATATTAAAAATTTTAATTTTTTGCAAGGTCAGAGAGAAAGCTGCAAGCTACAAGCTACGAGCTGCGAGACTGAAGTAAGCTACTGAACTATAGGTCTTGAAGCTTGCGGCTCATAGCTCTTAGCTTTTCTTGCGGCTCATAGCTCGAAGCATTTCTTGCGGCTCATAGCTCGAAGCTTTTCTTGCGGCTCATAGCTCGAAGCTTTTCCCGCAGCTTTTCTTTATTTTTTTCTGAAAAACAATCTTACTGGAATTCCTGAAAGATTAAAAGATTGCCTGAGCTGGTTTTCAAGATAGTTTTTGTATGGTTGTTTTATATCCTCCGGATAATTACAGAAAAAAGCGAAAGAGGGTACTATGGTTGGAAGTTGGGTGATATATTTTATCTTAACAACATTTCCCCTGACAACCGGTGCATGATACGATTCCACGGCTTTCAACATTACTTTATTCAGTTCTGAAGTAGGAATCTTGTGTTTCCGGTTTTCATATACTTCCAGCGCCATTTCAATAACTTTAAAAATGCGGGTTTTTTCTTTGGCCGAAATAAATATAATGGGAACATCATTAAATGGAGCCAGTCTCTTCTTTAATTCATTTTCATAGTCCCGGGCTGAATTTGTTTGTTTTTCCATGAGGTCCCATTTATTTACCAGCACGACGAGACCCTTCCCTTTCTTTGACGCCAGGCTAAAGATATTTACATCCTGGGCTGTAATACCTTTACCGGCATCCAGCAGCAACAAACAAACATCTGCTTCATCTACAGCCTTAATAGCACGTATTACAGAATAAAACTCAAGGTCCTCGTGGACCTTGGCTTTTTTGCGGATACCCGCTGTATCAATCAATACAAATTCTTTATTAAAAAGATTATAATGGGTGTGGATCGTATCTCTTGTCGTGCCAGCGATATCGCTTACGATAGTTCTTTCTTCTCCAATCAATGCGTTCAACAATGATGACTTGCCAACATTGGGCTGACCGATAATTGCAAACTTTGGCAACGCATCAATTTCCTTTGTTTCATCAGAGTCTTCCTCCTTTATAATTGCAGTCACCGCATCGAGCAAATCGCCGGTTCCACTGCCGCTGGCAGCCGCGATAAAGAAAATATTTTCAAACCCCATGCTGTAAAATTCGTTGGCTTCCAGCAGGCGTTCGTTATTATCGACTTTATTGACCACCAGGAAAACAGGCTTGGTAGCCCGCCTTAATACATCGCCCATTGCTTCGTCAAGATCCGTAACACCGGTTGAAGCATCCACCATAAAAATAATAGCGCTGGCTTCTTCGACAGCAACAATAACCTGCTTACGGATCTCCCGTTCAAATACATCATCACCATTCGCTACAAACCCCCCGGTATCTATTACATTAAATGATTTTCCGTTCCAATCCGCAACACCATATTGCCTGTCACGGGTAACACCACTGACATCATCCACTATCGCTTTGCGTTGTTCAAGCAGGCGGTTAAAGAATGTACTTTTCCCGACATTCGGTCTTCCCACTACGGCTATTGTAAATCCTGACATGTTTAATGCGAGCCTGTTTTTGACAGACTAATTGTTTTTTGAATTATAATAATTTAAGAAAAGCACCACTCCCTCTTCTCTTTTGAAATTGATCTTATGCTGCCTTGCCCATTCAGTATGCGGCGATGAGCCTGGCACCAATGACATTATGTCCTCTTTATCCGGTTTCTTCAGTTGGACGGTAGCCGGTCTGATAAATTTCCCAGGCCACTGATCCTGACAACCATATCAGTATTATTTGAAACCGGTGGATATGATTCTACAAAGACCTGCGAACAGGCGAATGAAGAAACGGGACCACCAGGAATGTTATAAATAAACCGTGCACAAAAAAGCCTGGTTGTTTTTCTTTCATACTATTTGTATGAAGAGATGGCCACCACTTAATTGTATCCATATTCCCTTAGTTGAAATTCATTATCGCGCCATTTGGGTTTTACTTTTACAAACAGTTCCAGGAAAACTTTGCTTTGCAAAAACTTTTCTATGTCCATTCTCGATAATGTTCCAAGCTTTTTTATCATACTTCCTTTTTCGCCGAGAATAATACTTTTTTGAGTTTCCCGGTTTACAATAATTTCAGCCCTTATTTTAATCAACGTTGATTTCTCTTTGAACTCTTGTACAATCACAGCGGTATGGTAAGGAATTTCTTCTTCAAATAATTCAAATATCTTTTCCCTGACTATTTCGCCCACAAAAAACCGTGTAGGCAGATCCGTCATATCATCGGCATTATAAAAAGGTTCTCCTTCGGGCAAATATTTTAAAATGGAATCAAGTAGTCCTTTAATATTTTTTTTCTGTTTAGCCGAAATAAAAACCACTTCTTTAACATAACTGCGTCCCGAAAAAAACTGTTTAACGTTTTCTATCGTGGCCGGATCCACGGCATCTGTTTTATTGCAAACAACGATAACCGGCACTTTCAGTTTCATGGATTGAAAAAGTTCATCCACGCCGTTGAGGTCTTTGTCCCTTAAGTCATAGATCAGTAAAGCAACATCCGCATCTTCCAAAGCACTTTTCACCGCTTTCATCATTTTTTCGTGCAACTTATATCTCGGTTCGATGATACCGGGCGTATCAGAAAAAATAACCTGGTAGGCTTCTGTTGTTAAAAACCCTTTAATCCGGTGACGGGTCGTTTGCACTTTCGGCGATACAATAGCCAGCTTCTCTCCTATTAAAGCATTAAGCAGCGTACTTTTGCCCGCATTGGGCTTGCCAAAAATATTTACAAATCCTGTTTTCATTAACTACCTGAAATTACAAAATAAAAATCCCGCCTTAGCGGGATATAATGGCCTGAAATTTTAGAAGCCCATTCCAGGGCTTCTTTAGTTGCGAGGGGAAGGATCGAACTTCCGACCTTCGGGTTATGAGCCCGACGAGCTACCGCTGCTCTACCTCGCGATATGGGGTGCAAAGGTAACCGGATATTTGTTATTAACCAAACAAAAAAGCCGTTCCCTGCGAAACAGCTTCTTATATAATTAAATGTATTCTTAGGACCTTTTTTTTATGCTGCTGGCCCCTGAACTTTTAAGATCCCGGATCAGCCCGTCGCCTTTATAATTGATATCGCTGGCCCCACTCACTTTAGCGCTTAATTCCTTATTTACCGTAATTTTTACCCCACTGGCTCCGCTGGCGCTGATATTACAATAATCGGTTATGAGCTCATACCCTTTAAAGTCACAGGCTCCGCTAAGTTCCGCCTTTAGCTGAGAGGCTGTTCCGCTAAGCTCAACATCCGACGCACCGCTTAGTTGAACATCCAGGGTGTTGTCTATTTCAATCTTACCCCTTAAATCACTCGCCCCGGAAAAATCAACTACCAGATTTTCCGCCTTGACAGTACCCATTATATTGAAATCGCAGGCGCCGCTGGCTACTATTTTATCGATGGTTTTAAAGGAAATATATGCTTTTAGTTTTTTGTTTCCCTTCCAGGCTTTCCAGAATTTTTTATCCGCATCAAAGGAGATAATCAGAACACCCCCATCCACCTCTACCTTAATATGCTGCTTTGCCTCATCATCTGCCGCGCTCACCGCTACCCCTTCTTCATTGCTTTGCGTGAGGTACACATCAAAAGCATGCGAAACCTTTATAGCATGGAAATTTTTCGCTTCTCTTACTTCAGCATTCGGGTCATTTATTTGCTGCGCAAGAATCGCAGAACAAATTAATATCAAGGCAAAGAGCGTAAAAACTATTTTTTTCATGTCAATATTTATTTAAAAGAATTAGAATTATCGGGATACTTTTTTAATATCAGATGAACCACTCGATTTTACTTCACGGATAAGGCCATTCCCTTTATAAAAAATATCACTGCCGCCACTGGCATCCGCCGTCATTTCTTTATTTACGGTAATATACACATCACTGCCGCCGCTGGCTTCAAGATTGCATATATCAACCGCCAGATCATATCCTTTAAAATCGCTGCCACCACTAGCATCTACGGATAAGTTTTTAGCCGTACCGGAAATGTTGACATCTGAACCCCCGCTGGCAACAACTTTTATTTCACCTACCACTACTTTCCCCTTAAAATCCGATCCCCCTGAAATATCAAGAATCAGGTTGTTTACCGTAACAGCACCTTCCACCCAAATATCAGAGCCCCCGGAACCACCCAATTTGTCCAGGTTTTTAAAAGAAACATACGCCTTCATTTTTTTATTTCCGTTTTCAACTCTGAAACCGCTTTTATAATCATACCAGATCCTAAGTATTCCATTTTTTACTTCGGTTTTGATACGGTCACGAAACCGGGTTTCAGCAGCACTTACTGCCACCGCTTCATCACCCTGGCTTAAATAAAGTTCTATTCCCCCACCCACTTCAACGCCGTGAAAATCAGTTATTGCCCTTTTCTCCGCATGGAGGTCATTGATAACTTTTTGAGAAAATGCCCCGCTACAGGTTGCCGTCAATATAATTAAGGATAAAACTATTGGCTTCATATTTTGGTTTTAAAGTAATACGAAGGGCGGCGTAGAAAAGTTACAAGAATAAAATAAAATTTTATCATTTACCTTTACCGGGATTTTAATTACCCGTAAAAAGGAAATTAAAACCAATGTTCCCGGGGTGTTTGCTCCAGCCAACGGCAGGACCAGACTGAGATCATACCCGTAGAACCTGATCAGGGTAATGCCTGCGCAGGGAAGGT
>JAOQAL010000008.1 GCA_025963615.1 Chitinophagaceae bacterium
AAACGTGATTTTTATAAAGTTGAAATTAATAATTATCCGGCGACCCCAGCTTACTTTTTATTTATCCACCTTTCAAAAAATTCATAGGTTCTCAGCATTTGGTCAATACGCTGCCGGTTATTACCACTACGGGTCAGTTCATGCGTTCCACCCGGATGACGCACATACTCTACAGGCCTGCCCAGCACCTTTAGGCTACGATACAACATTTCACTTTGCACAAAGCCCGTCCGCCGGTCGTTATCACCATGAAAAATAATATAGGGGGTGACAATGTTCTGTACATAATTTATTGGAGATTCTCTTTGCAAATTGGTACGGGTAGCTGCTTCCCAGGGATAGCCACCAAAATAATTGGGCACCAGCGGCCAGGCATTCCCTTCTCCAAAAAAAGTAGGCAGGTCATACACTCCACGTTGGCTGCAAGCCGCCTTAAAACGGTGATCATGGGCAATAATCCAGGCTACGAGGTAACCCGCATAAGAACCACCGGTAACCACTAACCGCGAAGTATCTGCCCATCCTTCGCTCACGGCTTTGTCCACCGCAGTAAGAACATCGCTGGTGGGACCGTTACCCCAATCATTTATATTGGCAAATAAAAAATCCGTTCCATAACCGCCACTACCGCGGGGATTACAGTATACCACGCCATAACCCTTACTGCACCAGAACTGAAATTCATGCCACATACTGCTTTCGCCAGGTCCCCACATAGCCATCGGCCCGCCATGTATATTTAACAACAAAGGATATTTTTTTCCCGCTTCATAGTTGGCCGGTCTCATGACCCAGTATTCTATCGTCTGTCCCTTACTGTTGATAAATGTTTTTTTCTCAGGAAATGATAACTGTTTTTGTTTCACCCAGTCGTAATTAAAATTGCTGATGCGCTTATCATTTTTCGCGGCAGCATCAGCCAGCCACAGCTCAAATGGATCAACGACTTCTGTTTTTATATAAATCAATTTATTATTAACTAAATCAAAACTTAACACGCCACTGTTATAATCTGTTAATTGTTCAACCTGCTTTGTCTTTATATCCATGCGGTAAACCGGTGCTCCGCCATTGCTTTGGCAAATGAAATAAATATATTTATCGTCACTGCTCCAGGCAAGGTTGCCTTTGGCCCGGTCAAATGGCAGATCAATAATGTCTTTGGCTGTTCCATTTAATGGCATGATAGCGAGATTGGAAAAACCGATACCAGGAACTTGGCGGTATTGAAAAGCCAACCATTGGCCGGAGTGGGAAACTTCAGGTGAATTATATTCCTTTCCCCCGGCTCCTAATAATAAATGAAAATTACTGCCATCCGTATTGGCAATAAAAATTTCTGTTTCTAAAGAACGGTCAGGATGTTGAACAGAATCGATGTCACCACAAATAATTAGCTGCTTTCCATCCGGGGTAAATACCGCCTTATTAAAGCCATAAAAACCTTTCGTTATCTCAACAGGCTTCGCATCGGGTCTCGCGTCAATCAGGAAGAAGTGATTAAAACTTATTTCCGCCGATATATCCATTTCATCCTGGAAATTCAGTTTGTCGATTACTTTAGCCTTTTTATCAGTAACGTTATTGTCCAGATAGGATCTTATTTCTTCCATATTTCCGTCTGGATCAGCTTTCACCGGGGATGTATTGAATTGCTCATTCTTTAAAAACCCGGGTTTTTCAAAAGGCCAGTGTGGAATTTCGTTATGGGGATTGAGAATAGAATCTTTGATTAATTCTTTGATGTTAATGTTTGAGGAAAACAGAATTTGTTTACCATCCGGGCTCCATTGCGGCATGCCGGCTCCATATTTGAATTTTGTCAATGGCACCGCTTCACCTCCTTCCAGGGACAATAGAAATATTTGCGGTTTGCCATCTGCCTGTCTTACAAAGGCCAGTTGTTTCCCGTCAGGGCTCCAGGCAGCCTGGGATGAACTTTCTTTGGTTGTTAACTGTTTAGGTACGGAACCGGCTTCTGTTGCCACCATCCAGATTTGATTGACATATTTATATTCCCATTTGGCATCCCCATCAGGCTCGATAGCCGTGACATTGAATGCCGCCCGGCTACCCTGTTTGTTAAGCGTAACACCGCTGATGGATTTTATTTTCAGCATATCCGTTACCTTAACTGGCTGCTTACCAATTTGGGAAAATAAAATGGAAGAAATAAACAAGCAGAAAAGGGACAATACAGCTTTCATGATACTAATTTTCTGAAAATGAATGTACAACTTCAATTTTTGACCGGTTTCCTTTTTTAACAAAGGGTTTAGTTACAGATTACTAATGAAAAAATGATAAACCCGGATATGTTGTACATTCCACCAGCCTGTTGTAAATTTGTAAAGAATTATTTATATGAGCGAAATGACAATTGCCCCACCCGTACTCACTGCTAAAGACTTTTCAACCGACCAGGAAGTACGCTGGTGCCCCGGATGTGGGGATTATTCCATTCTGGCGCAGGTACAGAAAGTAATGCCTACACTGGGTATTCCACGAGAAAATATTGTAATAGTGTCCGGTATCGGCTGTTCTTCCCGGTTCCCTTATTATATGAATACCTATGGCATGCACTCCATTCACGGACGTGCCACGGCTATTGCAAGTGGATTAAAGGCCGCTAGGCCTGACCTGAGCGTATGGATCGTGACTGGAGATGGGGATAGCCTTAGCATTGGAGGTAATCATACCATTCATCTGTTACGCCGCAATTTCGACGTCAATGTATTGTTATTTAACAACCAGATCTATGGTTTGACGAAAGGGCAATATTCACCGACTTCTGAAGAAAAGAAAATAACGAAATCGACTCCTGTAGGAAGTATTGACCATCCTTTTAATCCCCTCGCCTTGGCGCTGGGAGCGGATTCTACCTTTGCTGCGCGAAGCATGGATAGAGATCCCAAGCACATGCAGGCGATGTTACTGAGATCTAACCAGCATAAAGGAACTTCTTTCCTGGAAATCTACCAGAACTGTAACATTTTTAATGATGGTGCTTTCGAAATGTTTACAGAAAAAGGCACCAAAGCCCAGGAAACATTATTCCTGGAACAGGGTCAGCCGCTTGTATTTGGCGCTAACAAGGATAAAGGAATTAAATTAGATGGATTCAGCCCGAAAGTGGTGGACCTCAATAATGGTTATAGCGCGGATGATCTTTGGGTGCATGATGAAAAAGATATTTACAAAGCGCAGATCCTGACCCGCATTTTTGATGATCCGAAAATTGAAGGACACCTGCCAAGGCCTTTCGGTGTGTTTTATGAAACAGACCGCCCTTGTTATGAAGATGTAATGACCAGCCAGATAGACATGGCAAAATCAAAGAGAGCAGCCGATTTGAATAAGCTGCTCAGAGGAAATGAAGTGTGGACGATTCAATAACTCTTTTAAAAAAAGGAATGGAGTAAATAGTTTATTGTTTGTTGTATTTGGTTCTCGCCCCCGCCTGACTCACAACCTGTATAAGCGCTCGTGCCATAACCATAAACTTCTTAAACACTTTTCATTTCCCTTTCCGCATTCTCAAAAAGTTTCTTCTTTTTACTCTCATACCACCATTGCGGGGCCGTCTTTTTCATGATAGTATCAATACTGCGCATGCCAAATAGATTCCAGGCGCCTTGTAGTTTTCCGCCGATGCCGGGTTGCATCGCTCGTAAACTCATAGCAAAACCGCTATCCAGGTATTCCATATGATGCCAGTAACCTGCAGGCATAAATAATGTGTCGCCGTGACTAAGTGTCAAATCATAACCCTGTGCGAGTTTTAATGCGGGAAATTTTTCATAGTCAGGCTTTCCATTCAGTTGGTAATAATTTGAAAAATCTGCGAGACTCAATACTTCAAATGGTTTACGATATAGCTTGTGTTGTTGATTATGCGGAAAAAGCAAAATCCGCTTTCTGCCGGTAAACTGGGTATGCAGAATATGGGAGACGTCAATATCGAAATGCATGTGAGTTATAGACGACGCACCACCTACAAACAGCATCGGGTATTTTTTTACAAACCCTTTCATTAGTTGTTCCGGCCAACTGAAATCACTCGTAAGTTGCGGGGCATGATCAAATATGTTGAATAAAAAAATTCGCCACGCAGCCGGACCTTTACTTATCATATCAATGTATTCACCGAAAGTTTTATAATCGTCCGCAGAATTCACCGGAGTATAAGCATCGCTTTGTACATTGTTATAAAGAGGAACTCTTTTATCTCCCACCAATTGCTTGAAATAATCCCAGTTCCATTTGGTATTTGCCGGCCAGTTTTTCGAAAGATTTTTAATAACTACAGGGATACCGGGCATGTAAAATTCTTTTTTGAACACCTTTGGATCGATGTCATCCAAAGTAACTACCGGGTTTAGTATCATACATGTAGTTTTTTACAAAGATAGTAAGGCTCTTGGGTACAAATTGTGGCCAAAACGACAAAAGGCGTCCATGGAGTGTATAATAAAAACTAATTTTGGGCATTTAGGTTTATGCTGATACATGTTCATCCGGATAATCCCCAGCCACGACAGATCAAGACCATCGTAGAGAGTTTAAGGAATGGGGGCGTTATTATTTACCCAACGGATACTATTTATGGCCTGGGCTGTGATATTTACCAACATAAGGCCATTGAAAAAATATGCCGTATAAAAAAAGTGAATCCGCAAAAAGCGCAGTTGTCATTCGTGTGCTATGATCTCAGCCATCTCAGTGACTTTTCCAAGCAATTATCCACCCCGGTTTACCGCCTGTTGAAAGAGTATTTACCCGGTCCTTATACTTTTATTTTACCAGCCAGTAAACTGGTGCCTAAAATTCTGCAAAGTAAAAAAGATACGATCGGCCTGCGCATTCCGGACAACAATATTGCAAGAATGATCGTAAAGGAATTAGGCCGGCCGATATTAAGCGCTTCCTTGCCGGGTGAAATGGTGGAAGATTATACAGACCCGGAAATTATGAAAGAAAATTTTAGTCATGAAGCCGATATCATTGTGGATGGAGGGGTCGGTGGTAGCGAGCCATCTACCATAATAGATTGTACAGGAGATACCCCAGTGCTTATAAGACAAGGATTGGGTGAATGGCATGAATAGATGATGCGCTGGGTACATAGTAAGGCTACATGCAACGTTATCATCCCATCCTGTGTCAACAGCTCCTGTGAGAACTTTATTAATCATACCGGGTTGTTTGATTTTCTTCAGTGCCTGCCGCACTCCGCGCTACGTATACGCGCCGTCACCACCAAACAATCCTTATTTTAAGAAACAAGGTGATTCGAAAATTTCGGCTTATTATGCTGTTGGCGGGAATGAAGGAAGTAATTCAGGTGAACAAAATCGTGGACTCGATGTCCAGGCCGCTTATGCTGTCATGGATCATTGGGCGCTGTCCTTTGATCATTTTTCCAGGAAAGAAAGGGATATTTATAATTATTATCAGAATGGTATTTTCGATAGCTCTATAGTAACTTATCACCGGACCATTACAAGCTTCGGCGGCGGCTATTTTTGTGGGTTAGATAAGAGGAGAAAAATTACCTTCAATATTTATGGCGGGATCGGGTTTGGTAAATTCAATATTAACGATAAAGGAATTGATGATTCAGCTGCCCCTTACACCAGGTTTCATAGAACCAATGTCACTAAATGGTACCTGCAACCTGGATTCAACTTCATGCCGGGAAGATATTTCTGGTGTTCTTTTACAACAAGGTTTGTTTTCGCAGACTATTCGGCAATTACGACTTCCTACAGCCCGGACGAACAGGTTAGCTTAGACTTGAGTAATTTGGGAAACAGAGCCTTATTTTTCTTTGAGCCCTCATTTAATATGCAATTCGGCTTACCCAAATGTCCATGGCTGAAAATAAACAGCGGTTTTGCCATCTCAGCCAATATGACGAGGGTAAGAAATGCCGACTACCTGCAGTATCATTCCAGGACACTAACAGGATATGTTGGCATCACACTCGACCCCCTAAAATTTCGCGACAAATAAAAAGGAGGCTATCTCAATAGGGTAATTTTAAAATAATCCCGCAGAGACGTTAAGAAACTATAGATTGATTCTAACAATTCACTCTTTGCGTTCTTTGCTTCTTAGCGCCCTTTGCGTGAAATATCGCGCCCTCTGCGTGAAATATCCCTAAATAAAAAGGAGGCTGTCTCAAAATGGTTCTTAACCGTTCATCTCTTTGCGTGCTTTGCTTCTTCGCGCCCTTTGCGTGAAACAAGACAGCCTCCCGGACCTTCTACCATTTATACCTATGCCTGTTGAGAACTTATATTTACCTATGATGACGGTGCTGTCTGTGCCGGCGCCATTCACGATTTTCATGACGGTGCATTCTGTATATATGCTGGCGTTCCCTGCGTGAAATTTTTCCATCACGGAAATCCCGGCGTTTTTCCATCCGGTAACGCATATGATCTCTATGCACCCGGCGCATTTCGGGCCCATTGCCGTAACCTTCTTCGGTACGATGACGGCGGTAACTTTCACCAGAAGCCTGTTGCGCCGAAACGGCTACTGAAAATACAGTAAGGATTAATCCTAAGAACATTAACTTTTTCATGAGTATAATTTTTTTCAATGTTTTAAAATCTTTTGTTTCAATAATAGATTTAAAACCGTAAACGAAGTTTAAGCGCTATGAAAACTTTAACAGGGGGAGCTGTGCAGTATAGAAATTGATTTGGCTAAAGCCTGGAGCTCCTTATTGTCATTGAACCCCGCTTTTAAGGCGGGGCAATAGGACTTGAAGATTCATTAGATTTCAATTTCCATTCTTCCTTTGGGAGACCGAAAATAATTTTAAAGATGTATTGATTTAATTGCCCCGCCTTTTAAGGCGGGGATTTGAATAAGGTAAGCTGTATTGGCTTTAGCCAAATCTTTTTATCAAGTGCATTTTAAAAAAGCAGGGCCTGATCGGGTGCTATGTTAAAGCTTTTGCGGTGATAGGGGCATAGTCCAAATTGTTCAATAGCGTCTCTATGCTCGGGGGTGCCATAACCTTTATTAGAGGCCCATTTATAATGGGGAAATTGATGATGCAATGTTTTCATATAATCATCACGATAGGTTTTTGCCAGCACACTCGCTGCTGCAATGGAGGCGTAAATGCCATCCCCTTTAATAATACAATGATGAGATATTTTTTTGTAAGAAGTAAACCGGTTACCATCGATTAGCAATAATCCGGGTCGCTGCGACAATTGCGCTATAGCGAGGTGCATGGCTTTAAAAGATGCTTTCAAAATATTGATAACATCAATCTCGTCATTATCCACACTGGCAACCGCGTAAGCGATAGCTTCCTTTTCAATAACCGTTCTTAATTCATACCGGTGATTTTCGGGAACCAGTTTGGAATCATTCAACAGGGGATGAAAAAAATCCTTTGGTAAAATAACAGCCGCCGCGAAAACGGGTCCTGCGTAGCACCCACGACCAGCTTCATCACAACCGGCTTCTGTTAACTCCTCCTGGAAAAAAGATTTTAGCAAATACTGATATTTATTCAAAAATAATCCCTTGCTGCTATCAAATTACACGATGTGCAAAAAATGATAAGGGATATTGTAAATTTGTTGTTTGCTTGTTGATCAGACAATTTATGAGTTTACTGCAATGGATCAAACAACCCTGGCCCTGGTATATCGCAGGACCCTTGATAGGCCTGATGGTGCCGGCCCTGCT
>JAOQAL010000128.1 GCA_025963615.1 Chitinophagaceae bacterium
GGAGCCAACCAACGACTATGGTTTGGAGCCGATGACGGAGAAACCAAAAGGAATGATCCCCGGTGCCAATCGGAGGACCTGGGTGATAATGCTATGCAGGCAAGCCGGTACGGTATAAAAAACCTGAAACGCATTTTGCCAAACCTGGATGAATGGACAAAACAGGATGGAGGTTCATACGACGATTTAACATCCATGTACAAGGCGGTCAAAGATCAATACTTCCGGTACATGCAGCACGTGATGATGAACATAGGGGGTATCTACATAACTCCCAAAAGCCAATCGGATAAAGGTATCGTAATAGAGCCGGCGCCCATCGAAAAACAAAAAGACGCAATCGCTTTTTTTAACAGCGAATTGTTCAATACCCCTTACTGGATACTGGATCAAAAAATAACTACCCTGGTCTCAGAATCGCCACAGCCTGATTTCGTACAGGATCTGCAGGTGAAGGCGCTTAATAAATTACTGGATATTAAAAAACTCAATCAGTTGCTTGCCAGCCAGCACCAGTTCAGCACCAAGGCTTTTCCGTTGGATGAATATATCAGCGCGATTCATAAAGGCATCTGGAAAGAACTGAAACAAGGCAATCCCAATATGGATAGTTACCGCAGGAACCTGCAGAAAGCCTATATCGGTTCCGAACAAAATATTCTCCTGTCAACAAGCGCGGATTATACAGAAACCGATGCTTTTACTATGATTAAGATGGATATTCTTCAGTTGCAGAAAGAAATTGCATTAGCTATACCGCGTACAAAAGATAAGTTGACCCGGTTTCACCTCCTGGATATTCAGGAAAGAATTAAGAAAACGCTCGAGGCCAATCCGGTTATTGAATAACAAATACGGCGACCTGAACGGTTTGGACGCAATCAACTTTTAATAGCAAAAAAGCGAAGAAAAATATCGTTTGTTCTAAATTTTGTACTTTTAGTATACCTCTGTTATCTGCGACAGGGTTGAATCGTAAATATTACCCGATTCATATGGTGGAATTTTAATACTTCCTCCTTTTTTACACAATTATTCTTTTAGAGGTTCACGACTGATGGGTCGGCTGCAATTAAAATAGCCATCCATAGGAACTGATTTATTAATTCTAAAAAATTAATTGCCATGACTAAATCAGCAAAACAAGTATGCGAAAACCATTTATTTAACAGCCTGTATGCACTCATGAATGAGTTAGAAGAATCCTTTGAACAGGACTGTGAATTTGACATGGAAAATGAAATAACACAGGGTATAGAGCAAATTGAAAAGGAACTTTCTATGTTGAAAAAAAGTGAAGCCGGGGAGGATAGCCAATAATGTTTTTTGAAATATCCTTCAGTTTGCGGAAAGTATTTTCACGGTTTAATTTATCAAAATAGTTTTCGCTGAAGACAGAGATAGCTGTTATTATTTGTCCGGCGTCTCCCGGATAATAGTATCATAAATTTTACGGGCTTTATCATACGCTGCTTCCGCGGCAGGTCGTTCTGCAAGACGTATTTGACCCTCCTTCATTTTCCAGCATTGATCTATGGTTTGCCTGCACCATATGGCACTGTTACGCTCGTGGATAGGTTTCCCATCAACGATAATAAAAACAGGGTTGGTATGTGAACTTGGAAATATTCTTAAAGCTGCCCAGCAGGAACGGTCAGCCGCATAGTTGAAATTCACATCTTTCCATTGGCCATCGGCTGTTATCTCAACGCTATCTGCTGGTTTACCATTTATAATCAACTCCACCCGGATTTTGCGCGACTGCCCGATTCGTGCCCGTTCTATATTCCAATAGGGTTGGTCCGTTAACGCACTTTCTGCAATGGCTGCACCAGCCGGATCCTGTTTTTCGGGAAGGTTGGCAGCGACCTTTGCTTTTATTTTTATTTGCTGCTTTCCATTTAATGAGATCTTACTGTCACCTTCACCCGCTTGTTTTTCATTAACTGCAAAATCAATAATATGCGAATTGCCATCAGAAACATAACACCGTCCTTTTTTAACAGCATCCACATAACTATTATAACTTAATTGGCCCACCGGTTTAAAATAACTCCTCGCCAATCCTACCCGTTCATCAAAAATGCAGGGAAAATCAGTCTCTCCGCTCAACCGGGTGCTAAAACCACAATTGAGCGTATGGTACCACATATTCAATTCCCATGTGGCAGGCGTATCGCCTGCACTGTAAAAATCAATTACATTTTGTGTTACAGTGACAATGTACTCATTGGCACCGATGCCATCCATTTTTGGAATTATATAATTGGGCAATTCGGTTGTAGCCGATAAGGGTTCGAGACCCCAACCGGAATGCGCATAGCCGGTAACGGCATCCTGTGATTTTGCCCACTGAAGAACCGGTAATGTCCAGCTTGGCCATTCTTCAATTTTTGTTGTGCCTGGATAGTCATCCTCCTTCAGTCTCAATAGCACAATATGGCCTGCATGCGATGAAGGAAAGCCCGATACTTCAACATCGTTGCGCATAATATGGCTGGACGTCGAAAGAGGATCATCCTGACCTGTAAAGAAAGTTTTTTGATGATACCAGCTTGGACCCCAGGCCAGCACGGCCGCGACGCCCAGGTTTTCACCCAGGGCTTGCCGCCACATATCCGCCGGCTTAACGCCTTCTTCCGGGCTTTCATAATGGCTGCAACCGGCAGCATGCACATGGTGATCGGCACTATACCACCCAAGTTGCTGTAGGTTGATCCATCGTTTTAATTGAAAGAATGCGTCATAAGAACTCACCGCAGCGGGAACAATAAGTTGAAGCTTTTGCGTTAGGTATTCAGGTCCCCGGGTAAAATTAATATTGTATTTGCCAGGGGGTAATAACACATGCTCTCCATCCGAGCGATAGACTTGTGGCTGAAAGAAAAAGTCAGGGTATTCATCATAAGCTGCAACCCGCCTGGAGGGCAATGGGTAGATTCCTTTGAGGGTAGCAGGAATTTTTTCATTCCCAAATTCAATTTGTGCTGCGGACAAACGAAAATCGGCATTCCTTATCTTATTCGAACTATCATCAAAGATCCGTTCGATACCATCAGTAATAAGAAAAGAAGCCATGGCGGGAGAACCATCGTCATCTTTTACGTGCAGGACTACTTTTACGGAAGGTATGCAGTTAAAGAGTATACTGATCGTATTACGGAAACCTATATCCTGGGTTCCCTGCCCAACATTAAAGCCGATCCCCGCCTCACGCTGACCGGAATCTTTGGTATAAACCTGTAATACGGTATACTCCAGTCTTAACCCGGAAAGGTTAGGCAGCAACGGTTGATTCCGGTATAGTTGCATTTCTAAAAAGCGGCTGGCAACCTGGCCGGCGGTAAGCTTTTTCTTTTCATCCACACGGGCGTCATTGGTAGGAGCATATAAAGGAGTAGCAGCATTAGGACTTTCAACCTGGAGTTGCGCGGTGACGCCGGCTTCATTATTCACCTTGACTAAAAAACTAACCCATCCCCCCTGGATCAGTTTTGCTTTTGCGGGACCCCTTATTACTTTTACCCTCGTTTCAGGATTAATATTTACCAGGGCGAGGCAATAAGGATCTAGAATATCCTGAACAGCTTTTATTACCTGGGGTCCGGGGTGCAGATCCTGTAATGCCATTAATCTCTTTTCATCTTCGTTGGATAAAGAGTTGCCTAAAAATGATAAAGCTTCTTTCAGCCGGATGGCCTGGGCAAGCAAGGGTTGAGCTTCTGCAGGGGCCGGCTTCATCGTGGCTGAATGACTGGCCGGGTGTTGCGCCAGCAGGATAACGGGCATGGATACACTGATTAACAGGAGCCGGAGAGATTGTTTTTTCAGCATGTCAAACGATTTTTAAGTTGATTTTATGGCAGGCTTCAGGGAACTTAGAATCCTGGGTTATAGCTATTCGAAATTAAGCTTTTGCAAAAAATCGGAAGCATAAAGTATCAGATGTTGAGATAAAAATTAAAGTAGAACAAATAATAGTTTAGATACTGTCCAGGATCTGTAATAGCCCCCGGACGGCAATGTTATTAAGTTAAGGAGTTTAGCCACATTGTGGCCTCTACGAGTATCCAGCATCCAGCATCCATCATCCAGTATCCAGCATCATCCACCATCCAGTATCACTGCTGTCCGGGGAAAATGTAAAAATAGCTATACCCGTGCAGTGGTAAAGGGTTTCAGTGGCCTATTTTATGATTTTTGATAAGCATGCTCCCCTGTTATCCGGACATTTCAAAAAGGGGA
The DNA here is from genome assembly GCA_025963615.1 of Chitinophagaceae bacterium. GTDB lineage: Bacteria > Bacteroidota > Bacteroidia > Chitinophagales > Chitinophagaceae > JAFDYH01. The sequence continues at coordinate 4,246 of JAOQAL010000128.1, forward strand.
AGCTGACCATGCGGTATCGGATCAATAATCCTAGTATGATAAGGATTCTCCAGGAAGTTAGTTAATTGAGTATAATTCATTAAGTGAAGTCGAACCAG
>JAOQAL010000234.1 GCA_025963615.1 Chitinophagaceae bacterium
GGAGCATGATAAGAGTATTTGGTCCATTGTTACCCCATTCCTTTGCCCAACTGTTATCATTAAGAAAACAGTTCCAGTTCATCATAAAATTAAATTTGGCGGAAACATTTTCGGGCAGGTCTGCAAATACACCGGTTACGGTCAGATCTTTCTTGTTTTCGTAACGCATCGTTTTACCAACGGCTCCGTCAACGCTTCCAAAAAATGCTTTTGCCATTTTAGCGGAGATACAAAGGCTGACCGGCGTACGCAATACATCCGCAGGTGTTCCTTTTAATAAGGGATAGCTGAGCATTTTAAAATAATCAGAATCGGCATAGCAGCCATCAAACTTTATTATTTTATTGTTTGCTTCAAAGGTGAGGCGGTCCGAATTATCCTTTAGCCAGGAGACGTTTGATGCGTATAATATTTCGGGTATCATGCGTTTCATTTCATTGGCCAATACACCCGGAGTATAAAACCCGGCTTCTGTTTTACCGTCTATATACTGCCGTTCATAAATAATGTACAGCTGTTTTCCATTTTTATGAAAATTATCCACGTTGCGTTCGTCCTGCACCCATAACAATATCAACAGGCTGCAGGCCATTCCCAGCGCAAGCCCCAGCATATTTATAAAGGAAAAGACTTTATTTCTAACGAGATTGCGAAACGCTATTTTGAAATAATTTTTTATCATGGCTTTATTTTATTCTGTTAAGCAAGCAAAGAGCCGCACATTCATAAGAAATTTCCGAAAGGCACGAAACTATAAACCAATTCCGATAGCTATCGGAAATAAACTTCCTATTCACTCTTCATTCCGATCTCAAGCTCTTCACGGGACTCTCCATCGCTGTTTTGACTGATTGAATGCTTATGGTCAGGAATGCAATTGCCAATGCTATCACACTGGTTATTCCAAATACCCACCAACTGATATTAATGCGGTATGCATAATCCGTCAGCCATTTACTCATAAAAAACCAGGCAAGGGGCACCGAAATAACAATTGAAAGAATCACCAGCTTTAAGAAATCTTTTGACAACAATCCGACGATCGTGGATACAGAGGCCCCCAAAACTTTTCGAATGCCGATTTCCTTGGTGCGGTTTACTGCTGCCAGTGCGGCAAGGCCGAATAAACCCAAACAAGCAAGAAAAATGCAAATGCCACCCGCGCTACCAACGATATCACTCCACCTTTTTTCATCTTTATAAAACGGGCAAAGTTTTCATCCAAAAAACTATATTGAAAAGGAAGACCGGGAGCGATGGCTTCCCATGTTTTTTTTATGGAAGCCAGCGACGCTGAAGGATCACCGGATTTAATACGCACAAAAAATTTACGTGCTTCTAATGAAGATGGTATAAAAAACATCTGTGGCCTGACTTCTGCATTCAGCCTGCTGTAATTGAAATTCTTTATAACACCTATGATTGTTTTGGGTACCAGTTTACCGCCGAATTGTCTTTCTTCCAGTTGCCGGCCTATGGCGTTCCCAGTGGTAAGGCCAAAATCCCGGAGCAATGCCTCGTTTACTATGATAGAGCTTACCGTATCCATGGAAAGCGCTGGTTTAAAATCTCTTCCAGCGATCAGTTTCATATCCATCATCTTCAGGTAACCGGCATCCACCGGATATTCGATGACGCCCTTCGTTTCACCTTTGAATTGAAAACCTGTACCCATCAAGCCGGTACCTTCTCCCAGGCCCATTTCAGAGGCCGTTACACCCAGCGCATCTGTGCCAGATTCAATAGCCTGTTTAAATAAAGGGTAAATTTTTTTCGAATCCGATCCTTCCACGTCGATCACAATGACATTCTCTTTATTAAACCCAAGATCTTTTGAACGCATATACCGGGTCTGTTGCAGAATGATGACGGTGGAAATAACAAGACTGATTGAAAGAACAAACTGAAGAGTTACCAGTGATTTAGTAAAAAGGTTTGAGCCCTTCAGGCGGATCTTACTCTTTAGTACTTCCACCGGTTTAAAACCGGACAATACCAAGGCTGGATAAATACCAGCGAGTAATGCAGTTAATACAATAAGGGATCCCAATAACCATAACAATTCCGGAAATTGTGAAAAGGAAAAACTGATTTGCACTCCCGACAGTTGGTTGAAGGCTGGCAACAGCCATTTGGCAAGCAGTAATGCAAGGATACCTGAAAGAATACTCAAAAGGAAAGACTCTGTCAGAAACTGCATAATTAATTGTTTTCTTTGTCCGCCCATTACTTTGCGTACGCCGATTTCTTTTGCCCTGCCCGCAGACCGGCCGATGGCCAATGTTGTAAAATTGATACAGGCGATTAATAATATCCCGGCTGCGATACTGATCAGTATCCAGATATATTTGGGATCCATGGTGGAAGCCAAACCACCGATTCCTGGGTTGGTATGTATGGCGGTAAGGGGTTGTAATCTGAAACTTACCGGTAGGGGAACTTTGCCGTTCCATATTCCCTCTTTCTTAAGTTCCGCTTCTTCGTCGGGGAAATATCTTCTGCGAAACTCCTCGAGTTTCTTTCCGTCATTCATCAGCTGACTGCCATTCCGGAGTTGTATATATGTTTCACTTCCAATCTGCGTGTGCCAGTTGTCCAAGCTATGCTGACCCATATCCGATGCCATCAGGTAATCATAACTGCCCAGTATATTAAATTGTATGGATGAATTAGCCGGAACATCTTCAGCGACTGCCGTTACGGTAAATGGTTCAAACTTATCTTCCGTTTTTATATCTATCCGCTGACCAATAACATTGGTTTTGCCAAATAGCTGTAATGCTTTTTCTTTTGTAATAACAATATTGCGTGGATTGATTAATGCATTTTTGTTTCCTTCAACCAGCTTAAAAGAAAATACGTTGAATATCTCCGGATCGGCAAAAGACATTTTGCAGCGGCTGGTTTTATTATTTACCTGCACCAGTTTGTCTTGAAATCCGGTCTGCACCCGTACAAAATTTTCAACATCTGGAAAATCTTTTTTCATCGCGGGCCCCAAGGGAGTGCCACCGAAAGCCTCACCACCCGGTTCACGGCCGGGAATACCCTCAACCCATTCTACTACACGATATATGTTGGATGCGTAGGTATGAAAACGGTCAAAACTAAATTCATTTACCGCGAATAATAAAAACAAACTGAAGCAGGCAAGGCCGATGGACAAACCGGCTATATTAATAAAGGAGAGGGCTTTTTGCTGCCGGAGATTCCGGATTGCGATTTTGAAGTAATTTTTTAACATGCTCAGCAGGTTTAGATTTTATGTATACTATTTTATAATAGAATGACTCTACCTGGCTTGTGTGCCATCGCCAACGGCTATAGTTGCCCGAGACCTGCCGGCACCTTCATTCCGTACGGAGTGACTTCACTGGGTTCGCAATAGCCGCTTTAATGGATTCAAAGCTTACCGTTATCCATGCAATGGTAAGTGCTGCCAATGATGCAGTAAGAAAAATAATCCAATCAGCACTGACCCGGTATGCAAAGCTTTTGAGCCAACTGTTAATAGCAAACCATGCAACAGGAACAGCAATTGTAACCGCGATTAATATCAGCCGGGTGAAACCGGTTGATAACAGGTAAACAACATTGAATATGGAAGCGCCCAAAACCTTTCTTACCCCTATTTCTTTCGTGCGTTGTTCCGCCATAAATGCCGATAAACCATATAAGCCCAGGCAGGAAATAAAAATGGCTAATATGGCGAAGACGTTGAACAGGTTTCCCATACGCTGCTCTCCTTTATACAGATTGGCCAGGTCCTGGTCAAGAAAATTGTAAGAGAAGGGATACGCGGGATTTAGCTGTGTACTTATTTTCTGTAGCGCTTTAATCGTTGCTTCTGTATTGCCTGGTTGCGTCCGTATCACCGCCACGCCTCCCCATCGGTTCAGACCGATGATCATGGGTTCTATAGGTTGTTGGATAGGTTTATAATTAAAATCTTTTACCACGCCGATAATGGTTCCTTTTTTGCCCCATAAAGTAAGCGGTTTGCCAACCGCGTTAGTCACCTTCATTCCCATTGCGAGCACCGCTTTTTCATTCAGGATGACATTATTTGTATCGGCTTTGAATTCTTTCGAAAAACTTCTGCCACTTAAAAGCTTCATTTGAAAAATATCAAAGAACCCTTCATCAACAAAAAGAGTTGGAAAAACAATTTGGGATTTGGGATCTTTTCCTTCCCATTCTACATTTACTGTACCGCTGGTAACGTTCGCAGGAAGGTCATTGGTAATAGTAAAATTAGCTGTCAATGGATTTTGCTTTAATTCAGCTTTCAACGCCTGCTGCTTACTCCACATTTCGCCGGCCATCGGCATATAAAGCAGGTTCGACTTTTCAAAACCCAGGTTCATGTTTTTAATAAACGTAAGCTGCCTGTACACCACCGCAGTACCTGCAAGCAATACGATAGAAACAACAAACTGAACAACGACCAATCCATTGCGGAAAATTAAATTCCCACTCATCGATTTCATATTTCCCTTCAGCACTTTTACAGGCTGAAATCCCGAAAGGAATAAAGCCGGATAACTTCCGGAGATCAATCCTGTTACCAACGCAATACCGGTGAGAATTAAAAGAATTTTTCCATCGAGGAAATGAATAGCAAGTTTTTTACCAGCCAGTTCATTAAAAGCAGGCAGCAAGAGCCATACAAGACCAATAGCGATTAACAAGGCAAGAAATGAAATAAGCAGGGATTCGCCCAGGAATTGCCCGATAATTTGCTTGCGTCCTGCACCGACCACTTTGCGCAATCCCACTTCTTTAGCCCGCCTGGCAGAGCGGGCAGTACTCAGGTTCATAAAGTTGATACAAGCGACAGCAAGTATGAAAAGCGCGACCACAAAAAAAATATTTACATACTGGATATTGCCATTGCCGGGTAAATCAGCCTGGTAATCTGAATGCAGGTGAATGCCTGTTAAGGGCTGTAATTGGAATTCAACCTTTAAGTTGGCCTCTGGTATATGCGATTTAAAAATCCCGTCCATCTGTTTATTAAACTTCGACAATGCAACTGGAGAAGGGTCAAAGTTCTTATCCAGCTGGAGATAGGAGTAAAAATCAAAATTGTCACATACTTTCTTTTTTATATTGTCATTTGTCAGGGCAATGGATGACATGGGCAATATAAAATCGAATTGCAGGTGAGAATTGGAGGGAATATTGGCCAGAACTCCTGTAACGATTACATTATCATTATTGTTTTTCCGCAACACTTTGCCCAGCGCGTCTTCCTGCCCGAAATATTTTGTCGCCATGTCTTCGGTAACCAAGATACCATCTATCCGCTGCAGGGCTGTTGCCGGATTTCCCTTTACCAGGCGAAATGAAAATACCTGCAGGAAAGTAGAGTCGGCATAAAAAACCTTCTTTTCTTCGAATTTCCTGTCACCCACTTCAAATACATTGGTAGATGGATTGCTTAGTCGCACCGTGTTTTTTATTACCGGCATTTTTTCCTGCAACTCTTCGGGCATAGGAGCCGGATTGATCGCTACTTTAAAATCGCCGGCATTCGCCACGATGCGATAAATCTCATTTGCATTTTTATGAAAGCGATCATAGCTCAATTCATTCTGCACCCATAAAAGGATCATGATACTGCAAGACATGCCGATTGCCAGTCCCGCGATATTGATTGCAGCAAACGCCTTATGGCGGACGATGTTCCGGAATGCTATTTTGAAATAATTTTTTATCATAGTAAGCAGGTTTAGGTTTTTATTGCT
>JAOQAL010000237.1 GCA_025963615.1 Chitinophagaceae bacterium
AAAACATTTAACCTCTAAAATGCCTAAGTAATAATTTGACTTCTAAGTTATGGGAGGGATAAAATACAATTTTGGAACACAAAGACACCGAGGCACAGAGTCACAAAGGATGACTATGTTTAAAAGTTTTGGGTTCCCGAAAAATACAGCCCCCCTCAATTTATTGAAGGGTCATGAACTATTGAACTAATAAACTTCTAAACTCTGAAGCCGTTCTCTGTGCCTCCCTGTCCCTGTGCCTCTGTGTTTCAAAACAATTATTCCGTGAAACGTCGAAGTGACAACTTCTGGTTCTATTTCTGGTTATTTTTTTGGCACAATTTTTTGGCATTAAACCATCTTAGATAGCATGGTTAGCAAAGAAACCCGGAATTAACCTCCGGGTTTTTGTTTGACGGTTTTGCCTGTTAAACAGTTATTTAAAACGCAAATGACCTTAGCAATGAAATATTCCGTTTTTCTTTTTTTATTTTTATATTCAGTGGTAACAGCAAAAGGGCAAAACCATGAAAAAGAAAATGATAAAGATTCTTTATCAAAGTATAGCTATAATATTTCAGGTGCTTACAGCGATTCAATCAACACGATCAATTTCACGGGAACCGGATTTTTTATAAATATTCATGGTAAAGCTGTTTTTGTTACGGCCAGTCATGTTTTAAGCAGATGTAAAGAGAAAGGGGAGGAGAAAAAGTATTTTCCGGATACCATGAATATTTTCCTGAACGATGAAAACGGACATTTCACCCGGGAACTAATACCTGTTAATGTGATGGCCTTTAGGGATACCGGCGTTTGCCCTGCTATTAAATATCCCGACATAGGAACTTACCAGGTGCCGGATAGTTTTAAAAGCAAAGTTTTTTCAATTGAAGAAATGATGGAAAATGATATAACAAAAATTAGCGGTACTATAAATATTTTCGGATTTCCAATCAGTAGAAATATAGAACCACCGGGTTATACTGTAAGCAAATCAACGCCCTTAAAAATAGAAAAATATGAAATGCTGGATAGCTTCTATTTTATCAATAGCCATGGCGAATTAGAGTCAGATTCTACGAATTACATTCTTATACCAACCGGAATGGTCATTGACTCCACGCTAAAAGGATATTCTGGTTCGCCGGTTTTTGAATTCAATGAAAGTCACTGGCGGTTTATAGGTCTGTTGATGGGTGCCAATACGACAAGAAAATATTTAGTAATTGTAAAGCCCCAATATTTAAGAGAAAAGTTATTGTCTTACTAGAAAAACAGTTGTTATTTTCCCAGGCCGCGGAGATAATGGTCAAACCAATCTACCAACAGTTGACTGTCATTTGCCATCGTAGGCCAGCCACCATGTCCGGCACCGGGTATCACCTTGACTTCACAGACCGCGCCCACTTCATCACATCGCTTTTTGAAACGCTGAGCCTGGAAGATAGGTACCGATTGATCTGCATCACCGTGGATAATAAAAACAGGAGGTTGCGTTTTCTTTACTTCATAAATAGGAGAAACATTGATACCTACTTTAAGCCGGCCACCGGGCGCGGCTGCGTTTGGTCCAAAAGCAGCCGAATACGCGCTAAGTTTTCCAATTCCAACGGCTGTGTCACCCACAGCAGACCAATTCAGGTAGTCGGTTGGCGGGTAAAAAACAGCTACGGCCTGCACCGCACTGCTTTCGCGGTCAATTGAATCTTTTGCTGCTGGATCACCAAGACCCCCTCTTGTCGCAATCATTAAACTCAGGTGACCGCCAGTGCTTGATCCGGTTATACCAAGTTTGGCCGGGTCTATTCCAAATTCCTTTGCCCTGCTGCGGATAAAACGAACCGATCTATGAATATCCGCAATGATCTCTTCCACCGTAAAACGGGGTTGCGAACCATGAACGACATAAAAAACAGTATAACCGCGATTGGTAAAGGGTTCCCCCGTTCCAATCCGGTCATGAGAAGATATCCAGCCGCCACTCACTATACTGATAATGCCAAAACCATTCGGGTTTTCAGGCTGAATAATATCCATGGTAAGGGCAACCCCATCGTGCTTTGTATAAATAACATCGCGGATATGCATGGCCGGATGTTTGTTTTGTGCAGCAGCTAATAGGGAGCAGAGAATGAAAACAGAGAAAATAAAAATCGTCCGTTGCCTGGAATGATACATGGGAAATATCTTTTGGCAAAGATATCCGGTTATGCAGGAAGCAAAATGATTTTCATTCTAAAGCCGCTCAAGCTTCCATTTGATGCTTGAGCGGCTAATTGTTGACAAAATAATTTGAATTTACTTTGTAATTCAAAGTACTTTTTATATTTTTAGCTCACGATATTTCTAAAATCATAAAAACGATCAAAATGGAAGCGAAAACATTTGGCGTTGTTACCTCCATATCAATGGTATTAGCCCTTACTGTAGCAGTACTAAGCCTTGTTGCTGTTGCAATCACTGGTCTTTATCCAGGGATTATTGTGTTATTGTTAGTGGCTCTGATTCCAATTGCTTCTAAGTTTTACGCTAAAAAAATTATTAGCAAGTCCAATGATTTTCAGAGAAATTATTACACAATACTCACAATTATTAATTTGCTATCAATCCTGGTCGTATTATGGATGACATTTGTAATCGTGCATGACCGTGTTCTTCAAGACTGTTGTTGAATTTTATCAGGTGCAAATGACTGCCTGACTTGCAAAAAAATTCAAATTGAGACAAGACCATTTTAATTTATACAAAGGATTTTCCGGCAAAATTATTTACCTTCTCATTTTTTCAGTCCTTTCTTAAACGAAGATCTTATTAAGAATAAGCTCATTTTTTTTAACTTTTAACTTACCGTATGAATTTAAGAATTCAGTTACCCAGAGAAACTTTTATGCATAACAAAAGACCCATCGTCGTTTTTGTTCAGTCAGTAATGATTTTATTTACGATGTTATTGATGCAAACCGGGTTTGGCCAGGTGGATTCTGTCGCCTTTTTGTGGCCAACTGGTAAAGTGGCCGCAATTAGTTTAAGTTTCGATGATGCCAGGGAGAGCCAGGTAATTACAGGGACAGCAGTACTGGATCAATATGGTATCAAAGCGACTTTTTTTGTGGTGCCTGCTTCGGTGGAGAAACAACTCGATGGCTGGAAAAGAGCCGTGGCCAGTGGCCATGAAATCGGCAATCATAGCATGCATCATCCCTGTACGCGTAATTTTTCCTGGTCACGTAAAAATGCACTGGAAGATTATACACTCAAAAAAATGCAGACCGAACTCAGGGAATGCAATGAAGCCATTGAGGGCTTACTACATGTAAAAGCCGACGTGTTCGCTTACCCCTGCGGACAAAAATATGTTGGCCATGGGGAACAAACGAAAAGTTATGTTCCGCTGATTTCAAAAATGTTTTTGATTGGCAGAGGTTGGATGGATGAGGCTGCCAATGATCCGCTTTATTGTAACTTTTCACAGTTAACGGGGATTGAAATGGATGGCAAAACGTTTGATCAGCTTCTTCCCTTGCTTGAGGAAGCGAAGAAAAAAGGACAATGGCTCGTGCTGGCAGGTCATGAAATTGGAGACTCAGGTGAACAAACGACCCGTGTCGCCACCCTGAAAAAACTGGCGGAATGGGCCCAGGATCCCATCAATGGAATATGGATTGCGCCTGTGGGCGCTGTAGCCAGGTATGTTGAAGGCAAAAAAAAGTAACCTGCCTAAAATTTTTCTAAGAGTGAACAAGATTGCTGGCCGTAAAATTCAAATTGCGGCGTCTGCATCAAAATTTTCAATAGCGAGCCTAGAGTATTATGGTAAAGCAATTGATGACCTCAGTGAAAAATCTTCATAGTATAAGCCAACAGCAGGTTCCAGTCTTTTTATTTATTTTTGTCGGGATGTTTTTTTTACGGGTTGTAGCGCAGCCCGGTAGCGCATCCCGCATAAGGCGGGAGGGTCGCCGGTTCGAATCCAGAATTGTCCTTAAGCTTATATAGAGTTATTATCTTGTTCAAAAAGGTGGACCATCATCAAAAGGGTCACCAAGGATTTTGATGTCAGACACCATGCTTGCGAAGTATTCAGAAAAACATCCGGTAATCATTTGAAAATACTGCGCTGGGCATTGAATCCTGGAAGAAAGACCCTCAATTCGATGCATGGATTACATATACTTCCTATATTACCGTTCTCCAGCGAAGTGCAGGTTAAAGAAAAGCTTCAAAAATTCATTATTTTTGTCGGGATGTTTTTTTTACGGGATGTAGCGCAGCCCGGTAGCGCACGTCGTTCGGGACGACGGGGTCGCTGGTTCGAATCCAGTCATCCCGACTTCTAATTTAAGGAAACATGGTCCTGTACTGCGTTTCCTTATTTTCTTTCTAAAAGTGTAGCAAGTTGTGTAGCAAATATAAAAGAGATATTTACTTTTTATATTCAAACCCTCTTTACATTGCGTAGAGAGGGTTTTAGTTTTTAGTGAATATTTAATGTGGCTTTATCGCTCGGAAAACGTTGTTTTTGGTTCGATCTCCGGTCAGGATAATTCTTTTAATGATACCGTATTAGTAGTTCACGATAAAGTTTTACAAATGCCAAATTGAACTCTAATAAGATCAGTTTCGGGGCGGGGAAATTCTTCTTAAGAGCCTATTTCAAGCTTATAGCCTTTGCCGCGTATAACAACGATGTTGATATTGGGATCAAATTCCAGTTTTTTTCTAAGCTTTGATATGAACATATCCAAACTGCGCCCCACAATAACACCTTCGTCTTCCCATATCTCTTTTTGTAACCGGCTTCGCTCTACGGTCTCGTTAGGGGAAGATGCGAAAATATGAAACACACGGGTTTCAGTTCCGGTGAGATCTATGTTCATTCCATTTATCATGAGCTTACGATTCTTTGCATCGAACAACATCGAGCCCAAAGTGACTACACCAGTATTCTGACCATCAGGTAAAATCCGACGCGGCTTAGCAGACCTCAAAAATATAAAACAAATAAATGCTAAAAATGGCAGGCTGCCCAGAAGATATCCTTTCGTTGCTGTATTTATGCCCGTCGGTTTAAATTTGATGTTAATCATGTAACGTGCTACTGGTTGCTTTCTTCCTATGCATGTTACTATATCATCTTTTTTATTTTTGGATATAGCATATCCGTAGGCTACACCAGGCTTGCCACTTTTCAGAACATTGACAACATAATCACTTGCGAGTGGATCTTTTGCCAACAGGCGTTGGGTAGTATTTACCAGGGAATCCGCTTGAAAACTAAGCTCATTCTCAAAACTGATCTGGTATTCGTTTTCTGCGATATTTTTTATCGGAAGCACTTGTGATGTTTTGTCGCCGGACTGCAATAGTAGTTCATGTCCGATCCTGCGGAGCAAAATTTCCCTTCTTGCGATATCAAAATCGTCACTATCAGTCATACTGAAAGCTGCGCAGATTGCAGAGATAAACAGGAGTAATATCAATCCGAACAGGTACTTGCGTTTCCCGGAGATGAGAATTCTGCTATCTAACATAGTGTCAAGATTTTATTTTACAAAGTTTACATTTTTATTTACAATTAAAGCTCTCCGCGCTGTAATATATCAAAGTAATTTTGCTGCATCAATTCTAACAGGATTAGAAAATAGATTATGAAACATATATTTTATTTAAAATTTAAAAAAATGAAAAGATTATTTGTATTTGTTCCGGCTATCTTCCTGGTAGTATTTCTACTAAATTCTTTTGTGCTAAAAGAAAAGGAAGCAAAAAAGAAACCAATAAAAGAAGGCAGATCACCGGCGATT
>JAOQAL010000293.1 GCA_025963615.1 Chitinophagaceae bacterium
TTTGGTTTTTTATTTAGCCTTAATCAGTTTTCGCCTGACTGGAAGATGCTCATTATTTTTTCCCTTATATCCATAGCAGGGATTTTCATTGGCAGCCGGTTTGCTGAAAAGGTCCCGGAAGATATTATCAAAAAAATATTCGGCTGGTTTATTTTTACAATAGCGATCTGTATCCTGTTTAGAGAGTTAATATTTCTACATTAAATACCGCCTTGATAAATGTACCTTTGCAGCTTCCGTTAAAAGGTAAATAAACTATCGTGGCTCCGAAAAATCATTCAAGAGGTTATCTTTCTTCAACCCTGGGTTGCTATTGCCCCCGCTGCCGCGAAGGCAAACTTTTTAAAAACCGGATAAGCATAGGTTTTAAAAAAAATATGGAGATGAATAAGGATTGTCCTGTATGCGGCCAACCCACCGAAATTGAAGTTGGTTTTTATTATGGTACCAGCTATGTAAGTTATGTACTGGCAGTCGGCATATCGGTCGCGAGCTTCCTGTTTTGGTTTTTAACGATCGGCATGTCACTTGATGATAATCGTTTTTTTTTCTGGATTGGTTTTAATGGGGTCTTGTTAATTGCCTTACAACCCTGGTTAATGCGGGTTTCCCGCAGCTTTTGGATCTCCTGGTTCGTTAAACATGATCCTGATTGGAGAGAACACCAGCCTGAGGATGTTTCAGAAAGATTGAATACTGACCAGGCGAATAATTGGTAAATATTTATTCCGCCGGTTTCACATAACCCCATCGGATAAAATAACGATATAATACTGCCATTCCCAGATTGGAAAAGTCAGCGCCAACACCTATAATCCTATCCTTTAATTCACAAAAACCTTATCCATAAATATCAACCCTCTTTCGCCTTTGCCGGAATTCCATCGCGGAAGTTTGGCAACCGGATTTACCAGCGCTCAACAACATTTCCTTTAACCATTTCATCAAAAATACCCGGTCGGAGAAATAATCACATAACATCACCTGGACTTACACCAAACTCTTCCTTAAAGCATTTTGAAAAATAAGTGTGGCTGTTAAACCCTACTTTAAAGGCTACCTCCGAAGGAGTTGCATGTTTTTTTTGCAGTAATTCTTTGGCCCTAAATAACCTGGTATTGCGAAGAACTTCACTAGGGGCCTGGTTAGTAAGCGCAATTAATTTTCTATGTAGTTGACTCCGGCTCATAGACACTTCCCTTGCCAATTCTTCCACTCCAAAATCTTCTTCACCCATATTTTTTTCAATGGCTTGCATGACATGGGTAAGAAATTTTTCATCCGCACTGTTTACAGCTACCTCAGAAGGCTTTAGTATTATTTCACCTGCAAATTTTTTACGCAATAATTTTCTCTGATGAATAAGATTCTGAATTCTTATCAGCAATTCCTTTGCATCAAATGGCTTGGTGAGATAATCGTCCGCACCGGTTTCAAGACCTTCCACCTTATGCTGCTGGCCTGCTTTTGCCGTTAATAATATTACCGGAATATGACTGGTACGCTCATTTTTTTTCAACTTCTCCGTCATTTTGAAACCATCCATTACCGGCATCATTACATCACTTATGATCAGGTCAGGAATTTCGGCTGCTGCTTTTTCCAAGCCTTCTTTACCATTGGCAGCTTCAATCACCTGGTAGTTATTTTCAATCGTTTCATAAATAAAATGACGCAGGTCATTATTATCTTCCACGATTAGTACCAGGGGTAATTGGCTTGCATTAACAGAACGTAAAGCCGGGTGATATTCCGCTTGTTCTTCAACTACTTTACTAATTTGTATTCCGTTATCTTTCCATTCGCCATACACAATCTCATTTTCACCAAAAGCATTTTTACCCACCGGCAGGCTCACTTTAAAACGGGTTCCCTTGCCGGGCTCACTACTTACACTTATTTGTCCACCATACAGATCCACCAATTCTTTGACCAGGGCGAGCCCAATCCCTGAACCTTTATCTTCACTTCCTTCCACCTGGTAAAAGCGGTCAAAGATCTTGGTAAGATCTTTTTTTGATATCCCAGGCCCACTATCGTCCACCTCCAGGCGCATCCTGTTTTCATCGCATTCCACGTTCAGCGATACACTTCCTTTTTCCGGCGTGTATTTAAATGCATTACCTAACAGGTTGGTTACAATTTTTTCCAATTTGTCTTTATCAAAAAAAGTAATGGTGGTCTGTTCGGGAAGATGGAAGTAATAATGTATCTGCTTCCGTTCGGCCATTGATTCAAACGAGGCTGCCAATACTCTTACTATTTGCATTAAATCGCCTTTGATTACCTGCAATTTCATTTTACCCGAGTCAAGCCTTGATAAATCGAGTAATTGGTTGACCAGTTCAAGTAATCGGTCGGTATGCCTTCTCATGGTTTTTACCTGTCGCAGGGGAACTTCTGTAAATCCATTCTCTGATTTACTACTTGCCTGTTCTTCTATTTTCTGTAAAGGCCCCTGGATAAGTGTTAATGGGGTCCTGAACTCATGGGAGATATTGGCAAAGAATCGTGATTTTATATCGTCAATATCTCTTATGCTATCGGCTTCTGCCTTCGCCTGCTCATTTAATTTTATTTTATAGGCCAGCGCTACAGCGAATATTAGTATTTGTCCCAATTGCCCAACCGGAAATGGACTAAACGGCATAAACCTGAATTCGTTATCCAAAATTCCTAAAACGGAAAAGCACAAAAGCCATAAGCCACCGGCAACAAATAAACGGGCAAAAATGCTTTTAAAAAATGCAAAACGGATAACAAATAGAAAGGTGAGTGCCGTAAAACTGAGGTCAGAATAATGAATATAAAAGTACTCATGATAAATTGCTGAAGCGACAACCTCTGCCAATACAAAAACGCACCATATAATAATAAATGCCTTTAAAAAGCTATCGGTTCGTTTTGACAAAGAAGGTAAATTAATGAATGAACGTCCGAATAACAGAAAGAATATAAATATCCCAGCTACATTTAATAACCAGAAAGTCAATAACAATTGGGGATGTTCGGGAACAAGCCAATCAATAAAAGGTAACTGGGAGTGAATCGTAAGATAGATTAAGGTAAGAACCAACGCATAGATGCCAAAAAACAAATAGGCCCTGTCTCTTACAAAAAAGAAAAGACAAAATGAGAATATTGAAAATACGAATACAATACCACCCTGCACAACCAGCATTTCGTCACCTCCTCCGGCGGGTAAGACAACGGCCGGATTATGGATTTCAAGATAGGCGGGAGCATTACCACCCAGTTTACTATAAATTTTAATGTAGATAATGTGCTTTGCATCCTGTCCGCCGGGAAATAAGACGCGACTAATACCGGCGATCTCTTTTATTTGCTTTTGTGAACGTGGAACCGCTATTCCGCTTCGGCTTTGATTTAATAATTGCTTCTTTTCATTAAGAAAAAATACATCGACAAAATTATACAACACGGCCTCACTATTTGAAGTAAAATAATTTGGCGTGGTGTCACGCAGCATAAGCCACCAGTTTTTTATATTGCCCCGGGTTGCAATGGAAAGGCGAAGCCAATAACTGGTATAGTTTTTAAACTTATTAAAAGAACTTACCGGCTTAAATTTATCGTTGAATTTTCCCGATGCAATGTCTTCCAATGTTAATTTGTTCGTTTCATCAGCAAGTACAAAAGTAGCCGGGCGCAGATCATGAATTTGAATCTTTGAATCAACGGTATAAAAAGAATCTATCGCATTTACTATTCCGTTATGCTGCGCATTTACAATTAATAGTGATGAAATAAATGCCAGTATAAAATAAAATCTCTTCATGCCTGTTGATACTTATTTGAAAATTACCGAATTAATTTTGCAAATAGGGATTAAGTAACATTTACAATGAATTACTTTTTAAAAAACTTCCGGGTCACCTTACCGTATGGCAATTTTATAATTATTCACTCTGCAATTGACAACTCTTCCGCTTAACGGATAATTATTCAATTGATGTAAAATACCCGAAGAGTAATATTTTTTTCATGAAAACAGGTTTAATGGTTGTTTAATTGTTTTGAAGGAAAAACAAAAATGGATTACTACCCTTGCCTTGGAGGGGGTTAATGATTAAAAATAGGGTAGTAGGCGGGTGCCGTGTTAGCGATTAGGTAGAATATCCTGAAATGCAGGTAGTCTCCGGGACAGGAATACAAATCAACGCTTTGCAAAGCGTTATGCTACGACGTTTATAAAGAATGCGACCAAATTTATAGGTACTGTGTTAATCGATAATCGTTCAAAGAAAGAGCCAATACGGTCAATACCATTCATAGAAGGACAAAGCCGGCTCATCGTTAATTTAATTACGCTGAAGCCAGGCCAAAAAAGGTAGCTTTAACCGGGAAAAGGGATTAACGAATTTGGAGAAACAGATCAAGGCCGGCAAACCATGCGGAAGTCAGGGGAAATGGAATGCAAATGATGGTGAAACTTTTTCCCGCAAAGGAACTGTTACATAGGTAAGCTGATCTTATCGTTTAATTTACAAAA
>JAOQAL010000344.1 GCA_025963615.1 Chitinophagaceae bacterium
GTATTCAACTAAAAATCAAGTGAACCGGATTGATGAGCCTTTTCTAAAAATTATAGAATAATGAACCCACAAATACCTGAAGAAACAATAAAAGAAATTGTTGATCGGCTTGCTATTGAATGAAATGTTTTTATAGCAAAACTACCAGTGATTAGTATTTTATCCTGACGAATTAAAGTTTGGTTACCTTGATAGAATATGGAAGAAAGACGGTGAAAAGGTGGAAGAAAACCCCGGAAGAATATGTAGCATTTACAGCAATGGAAAGCCTTGAATCATTCAGGGTAATGGAAGATTTTATAGAGGATAAAAAAATGAAGGAAGTACTTGAAAATAGATACACCGGAAAATGTCTTTTTTTCAATTCAAAGGGCAATTGTTCGAATACCCTGACCCGCATACACAATGGTTTAATTATAAAGACAAAAGACACAGGAATACGTGGCAGATCAGCCAGAACTGTTTAATAATAAAACCGAAGAATACAAGTACTAAGTTTAAGAATTATATATTTTTCAATCTCAAGGCTTCAGGTTCCACGTTATATTGGCTATACCAATTAACAGCTTACTTCGCAAGATAATTAATGATCACAACAAGATCGTCATTGCCGGTTTGCTGTAAATTATGAGAACTGCCGGGACGTGTAAGAATACCATCACCCGCTTTCACAGCAAAGCTATCGTTATTCATCTTCATTATCCCTGTACCACTTACAATGTAGTAGATCTCATCTTCTTTTTGTAAATGATAGCCTATAGAAGAACCTATCTTTAAAACACGTTTGCGAAAAGTAAGTTTAAGACCGGGAGCATTGGTAAAGAAAGAATATCCTGTTGACATACCCACTCCATTATGTGGAGACGGTTGCTCTTTTGCTATATCTTTCTCATGCTCCATTATATAACCGACCTGCTGGTACCTGCGCCCAAATACAAATGAAACCACGGAAACCAGGACAACCGCTAAAAAGCCTACGGCAACAAAAACCTTTTTCATATTGAATAGTATTAGAGGGTATTAAGATAGGTTTATTTTATTCTTTTTCAATTTACAGTATCCCGTAAATAAAAAACTTCCCCTCCTTTTCAAGGAGGGGACCGAATATTTTAAAAACTTGTTTTTAAAATATTCAGGGGTGGTTAGGGCGGCACTATCAAATTCAAAAAAATAAAATTAAATTTAAACTAACAAAAGATAATCTGATCCGAAAGTACCCATCATGGGAAAGCCTGTTATCAACAACAAACCCGAACTTAAAACATTCCGAAAACAACTCCGCAACCACAGTACATCAGCGGAAGCAACGCTTTGGACTTACTTGCAAAAAAGCGAGCTTGAGAGCCGTAAATTCAGGCGTCAGCACAGTCTTGGAAACTTCTCGCAGACTTTTATTGTCCGGCAGAAAAGCTGGTGGTAGAACTGGATGGCGAAGATCATTTTTGGGAACCGGGAATTGAAAAAGATCTTATAAAAGAAAACTATCTTAAGAGCTTGGGTATAAAAGTTATCCGGTTCGAAAACAAATGGGTATTCGAAGATATTGAGTGGGTGCTGGGGCAGATTAAAGCGGCGTTTAACCACCCCTGATTTATAATGCTACGCATTAAAATCGGTCCCCTCCTTGAAAAGGAGGGGAAATAAGAATTTTTTACAACTTGTTTTAAAAATATTCAGGGGTGGTTAAGACAACAACCAAATAAGGAAGTTTGGAAACCCTATAACAACCCCAACCCCGTACAAGGCATCGAGCCAGAAGAAGCTGCCTATAGAACCGAGGTAAATTAAACCAACAACCGGGTAAGCAACAATCTTCACCAATAGGTTCGTTCCCTTTTAATTCACCGTTTGACAGATCACGTTTGCATCACCTGTACTTGGGAAGGCATGCATGGCAATAGAAACAGCCAGGTAAATAAGAAAATAATCGAGTGGAGTAGCTGTGCCAAAAGAGAAAACAGGAAATGACGCAGGAAGCGCAATTAATCCGCCTATTATGGTATTGACGAAAAAAGGCCCTATACTGATCATGATGCTTTTCCATTTTGCATCCGGTGTTTCATGCATCACATAACCAGCCGGGTTACCCAACTTAAAATAGACAACCTCGAACACCGGGATCTTGTACCACCTGCAAAATAACTGGTGCGCCAGCTCATGCACTATTACACCGGGAAAAGTGATCAATGTTATAATAAAACCAGGTATAAACATAACTGAAGTTTAACTGCGCAATTTTTCTTTGCTATTAATAATATCTAAGGCATACTGCATAAATTGCATTACCGCACTGTCTTTGCCTGCCTTCGCCTTATTGATGATTTCATCCCGCTCTTTTATTTTATTGCTGTAATGATAAACAATGGCAAGGGTAGCCTGGTTATAAGCAAATGTATTATCCAGTTTATCTACCTTTTTTGCCAGTTTCAATGCTTCATCATCTTTCTTCATCATTACCATAACCCTTGCCTGTGATGACAAGGCATACAAATTCTCTTTATTTACCTCAAGCAGTTGATCTATATATTTCAGGGCACCGGCAGCATCCTTTTGATAACGCTTTACAGCCGTCATTAACGTAATTGCTGTCATATTTGTGGGGTCATTCACAATAATTTTTGCAAGCACCGTATCTGCCTTTATATAATCCGGTTTATCAAAAGCGTCA
>JAOQAL010000368.1 GCA_025963615.1 Chitinophagaceae bacterium
ACACGCAAATACCCTAAAATCAAAGCTTTCAGGGAAATTTTAAGCTCTCCACTGTAAACGAAGCTTTTAGAAAAATATTGCATGCTAATGCAAAGCTTTCCTTTCTGGCTTACATTTGCCCGAATACTTGATTTAGACAAATGAATTTAATCGAAGAACTACGCTGGCGGGGAATGTTACAGGATATAATGCCCGGTACTGAAGGCCAATTAGCCAAAGAAATGACCTCTGCTTATATCGGCTTCGACCCTACTGCCGACAGTCTTCATATCGGTAGCCTGGTGCCCATTCTTTTGTTAGTACACTTGCAAAAAGCGGGGCATAAACCGATTGCATTGGTCGGGGGTGCTACGGGCATGGTTGGCGACCCCAGTGGCAAAAGCGAAGAGAGGAATTTGCTTGACGAGGAAACACTGAACAGAAATATAGCCGGAATAAAAGCACAATTGGAAAAGTTTCTCGACTTCAGTGATTCAAGTGAGAATGCAGCCGAAATTGTAAATAACTACGACTGGTTTAAAAATATCCCGTTCATTGATTTCTTACGGGATGTTGGTAAACATATCACCGTGAATTATATGATGGCAAAAGACAGTGTGAAAAAAAGAATTGATGGAGACACCGGCATCAGCTATACAGAATTCGCATACCAGTTAATGCAGGGTTATGATTTTTACTGGCTATACACTCATAAAAATTGTAAGCTGCAAATGGGCGGAAGTGACCAATGGGGTAATATCACTACGGGCACTGAATTGGTTCGCCGAAAAGCCGGAGGCGAAGCCTTTGCCTTTACGTGCCCCTTAATTACAAAAACAGATGGAGGGAAATTTGGTAAAACAGAAAAAGGAAATATCTGGCTAGATGCTGAGAAAACCCCGCCGTATCAATTCTACCAATTTTGGTTAAATGCAAGCGATGATGATGCCGCCCGGTGGATCAGGATTTTTACATTTCTCCAAAAGGAAGAAATTGAAACGATTTTAACTGAACATCGCCTGGACGCAGGCCAACGCAGGCTGCAAAAAAAACTGGCGCAGGAATTAACCTGTTTTATTCATGGCCATGAGGAATATGAAAAAGCAATAGAAACCACCGCTAAATTATTTGCCAATCAACATGCACCTGCAGATAGCTTAAGTATAGAAGACCTGGAAGGCCTGGAAGGTGTCATAAAATTTGAGTATCCTTCACAAAAAATCAATGAGGGAATTGACATCGTATCTTTTCTTGCTGAAACTACTATTTTTCCCAGTAAAGGCGAGGCAAGAAAAACAATCCAGGGTGGTGGTGTCAGCATCAACCGGAATAAGGCTCAAGACATTTCATTAAAAGTAACAGCCTCCGATCTTTTGCATGAGCAATACATCCTGATCCAAAAAGGGAGAAAGAATTATTACCTGGTCAAAGCGGTTTAAAGATTTTTTATTGCCTTCCACATTTCGTTGGCTACAAACTGGTTGCCCTTATCATTTAAATGAACGCCGTCAGTAGTCAAAATTCCCTTTTCTTTATTATCCGGGTTATTATGAAGGTCATAGTCTAATAATCCTTTCCGCAAGTCAACGATCGGCAGATTATTTTTCTTTGCAAGGTCCCGGATCATATTGCTGTATTTATTCAGATCGCCATCCTGCTGGTTACTAAAGTCTGTCTTCTCTCCTATGGCGGCGGGTGTTGTTAGAATAATTTTACTTCCTTTCGCCTTGATTTTATTGATAATGGCCTGGTAAAACTTTTCAAATTTATCAGGATCTGTTCCCGTACCGAAAGAGGATTTATGCCATACATCATTTACGCCAACATACACTACTACGATATCAGGGTTTTTTGAGAGCACATCATCTTCCATGCGTAAGTATAGATCGTACACTTTATTACCGCCGATGCCAGCGCCTGTAAATTCGTATTGATTACCTTTATTTTCTGCTTTACACAGGCTATCTACGAGCGTAATATAACCCCGGGGTTGAACACCGGCCTGAGTTATAGAATCACCAAAGAAGATGACTTTATTTTTCTTTTGTGGTGCAAAGGCGAATAAAGCAAATGCCATAACAATTGAAAGAAGTTTTTTCATAACGGGAAATTTGAAATGCAATATAAAGGATTAGCTGGATACTGGATGCTAGATGCTGGGACGGGATGCTGGATACTGGATGCTGGATGAGGGAAAAATTGCATTCAATAAAAAAGTCGAGGCTTTTTCAACATCTCTGCGGGGTTACTTTAAAATTACGCCATTGACACAGCCTCGTTTTTTAGGGGTGAGGCCGGGTTATGCATGAATAGGTTTAAGCTTTTCAATCCACCTTCACCTGCTTTTTAATCACAGCGCCTTCGGAAACTTCCGGTAAAAATTTTCTTTCCTTTAAGAGGTATCCATTTCCTTTTTCACAAAAATGCACTTTCATATTTTCAATACTTACAGGGTTTCCATCCGGTATATCAGCGATGTTGCTATGCATAATATCATGCCCATCAATTATGACAACCAGCCCGCTCCCGATAGCTTCCATTTTATTTCCTTCCTTGATCAGCATTCCGGTATCTTCTCCCAGGCCAATGCCAATAGCGGAAGGATTAGTAGCGACTGCCTGTGCCAGCCTTCCAAAGCGGCCTCTTTTCTCAAAATGAGAATCAATAATAACGGAATTTATAAATCCCAGGCCCGTAGTCATTTTCACCTCACCTTTCAAATGTGCCCGGGTAGCATTCCCTTCATAAATCATCGTTTGACTCATTGCCATGGCGCCCGCCGAGGTTCCGGCAATTACGATATTTCCTTCCTGGTATCGTTTTTTTAAAATTGATAAAAATTCAGTGCCCCCATCAGTAACACTTAAGCGTAATTGGTTACCGCCGGTAAACATTACAGCATCGCATAAACGAATGCGTTCCAGGAACTCTCTATTCTGCGTATCCTGCCGGTTACGGATATGCATCACCCCGATATTCGTACAGCCAATTTTTCCAAATGCGTTGATATAATTTTCCCCCACTTCATACGGGATCGTGGAGGCGGTAGTAACAATTTCCATGCGGGCGGCAAATCCACCGGCCTCTTCCACTACGCGGCGCAAAATGCCAAGTTCAAAAAAATTGAGATTATTACGATGAAATTCTCCGGTCTCAAGGTTAGTGCCTTTATCTTCCGATCCTCCTATTGCTATCAGTTTTCCTTTTGGGTTTGACATTTAACGGGGTTTCAGTAGCGACAAAAATAACTGAAATCATTTAACGAAAAGATAATGGGGTATAGTATGTTGAAATTTTAATACCGCACAATTTAAAAAAGAATAATCGGTGACAGGCCCCTGTAAAACGATACCTTGGGATTTTATATATTTATCGCTGCTAATTATTTATCTTATTTTATTTAGAAAATTTCTTAAACCCCTTTAATCAGATTTGCATTATGAAACTATTATTCTTTTTTAGCTGTGCCCTATTGACTGTCCGGTTTGCCAGTGCGCAGGTTCAGTAAACGGCAACAAAAATGAAATTTATATCTATACAGAAGATAAAGGAAGGAATAAATTTGGCAAACTGATATTTAAGTAGGATTTCAGATTTATTGGCGAAAATTTACAGCTTGCGCCAATAAATAATGAGGCTGTCTCAAAAGTAATATTTCACGCAAAGGCCGCCAAGAAGCAAAGAACGCCAAGAGATGAACTGTTAAGAATCAATCTTTACTTTTTCAACATCGCTGCGGGATTGTTTTAAAATTACACTTTTGAGACAGCCCTATTATTTCCGGTTCATCATTTCGAATTAATTTTTTCTGATAACACTTGTTTGGGGGTTCTTTAGCGTTTGGATGGTATGGTGACATCTCTCTTTTCGTTGACCCACAATTGGCTACCGGCATCCGGTGTCTACATGGAATTTTAATTAATTATTTTCTTATAATGCTGTACGGTGAAATATACAATGATACCCGTTATGGTAATCAGGCTTCCCCATAGCGCAAACCAACCTGTGGAAACAAAAAGATACAACCAAACTATAATGGACAATAGTACGGGTAAAGGAAACAACCACATTTTAAATGGCAGTGATGCGCTGCCAAAACGTTTTCTCAATAATACCACTCCCACAGCCTGCCCGATAAATTGAATAAGGATCCGCATAGCAAGGATCGCTGTTATAGTCTGTTTCAGTGAAAAACTCAAGGCAAAGACTATTGCAAGGCCCGCAATAAACAACAATGAAATATGCGGAAAATTTTTAGTGGGATGAAGTTTTGCGAAGACCCTGAAAAAATTCCCATCCATGGCCGCAGCATAAGGCACCCTGGAATAGCCAAGCATTACAGCAAACAGGGAAGCGAATGCAATCCACAGTATCAAACCGGTAGCAATCCGTGCCGGTATAGCTCCATAAATTTTTTCAATGAAAATACTTACGATAAAATCATAGTTCTGCGCTTGCTGCCAGGGAATAACGGTAGCGATACTCCAGTTCAAGCCCAGGTAAAGTATGGAAATGCCTATGATGGAAATAAAAATACTTGCTGGAATATTTTTACCTGGGTTCCTGATTTCGCCTCCTAAATGGCAAACATTATAATACCCCAGGTAGCTGTAAATAGTCTTAACCCCTGCATGTCCCAGTGCTACCCAGAATGTTGCTTTTAAAAAAGCATGCGAATCCTCCGGCCAAAAAGAAAAGTTTACCTGTTTATGTGTTAACCCGCCAATAATAATCCATAAAATGGTGGTGATCGTTACTGTCCAAAGGATCACTGAAATGAGTCCGATGGATTCGATTTTCTTATACAGTAAAATCACCAGCAGCAGGATGATAAAAACAGAAACCATTTTTTGCTGCATATAATCCACCGGCATAAGATAGCGGAGATATTGTGAGAACCCAATAGCACCGGAAGCCACTACCAGGGGGGCCTGTATACTAGTTTGCCAGACAAATAAAAAGCTCATCAGCTTGCCGCCTTTTTCACCAAACGCAACACGGTGAAAATTATACGTGCCGCCTGCCAACGGATATTTAGCTCCCAATTCACTCCATATCATTCCATCAATAAGTGCTATAACGGAGCCCAATATCCACGCCCAGAAAAATAACGGAGAATTAAAAAAACCAATCACCATGGGTATTACCACAAACGGCCCGATACCCACCATATCAATCATATTAATGGCTGTAGCCTGGAGTAAGGTTATTTTGCGATTCGTGTGTTGCAGAGACCAGAAAGTTTATCGTTTATGAATGTAGTTTATTGTTGTGAACCTGTTAGCTGACAAGATACAAATCAGCAAGCCAACCAGTTTATTGTTTAGCGCCTTAGTGGAAAACTTTATTTACGCTTTCGCAAAAGCCGTGATCCCTTCTACCAGCAAATCAAGATTCTTAATTGTCGTATATACATTGGGTGTTATTCTGACGCCATGAATATTTTCCCAATCGATGCCCACTACATGAATCTTATATTTATCCAACAAAAAAGTGTCCAGTTCTCCAGGCTTTTTTCCTTCAATACCAACATTGCCAATCGCGCAACCCCATTTTGGATTCAATGAAGTATTGAGTTTTACCTTGGGAACATCCTTTACTTTTTCCATCCAATAGTTTTTCAGGTAGTGTAACCTTTTTTCTTTTCTTGCGCTACCAATCATTTCATGAAACTCAATCGCTTTGCCGATAGCCTGTTCAATAAAAAAAGGCCTGGTGCCCAGGTTTTCAAATTTCCGTATATCATCTTTTAGGGGACTATCACTGGTGGCGAACATGGGATAAATGCTTTTTATCTTTTCCTTTTTTACATACAGCATGCCGCTACCGATGGGAGCATATAACCATTTATGAAGGCTGCTCGCAAAATAATCCGCGTCCAGGTCAGGGATTTTAAAATCAAAATGGGCAAAGCTGTGGGCACCATCCACGATGACATCAATTCCTCTTTTATGTGCTTCCTGCGCAATTTTTTTTACCGGCAAGATCTGGCCGTTCCAGTTAATGATATGGGTTACATTAACCGCTTTGGTCTTTAAGGTGAAGGCATTCACGTATTGCTTCACCAGGTAGTCTTCATTTTCCGCCGGCAGTTCCAGGTTTACCCAAATCATTTTAATGCCATCGCGGAGCTCCCGTTGTTTATACGCATTGATAACATTGGGGTAATCCTGCCTGGAAGCCACTATCTCATCTCCCGCCTTCAATTGTAATCCGAATATAATTGTCTCTAATCCTTCCGATGAATTCCTGTTGATGGCTATTTCTTCTGCGTCACATCCTGCCAATCTTGCCAGATTTTTCCGCAGAGGTTCCCGCCCCTGGTCAAGGATACGCCACATATAATAACTTGGTGCTTCATTGCAGTAATCATAATAGCGCTTCATGGCATCCTGCACCGTTTTGGGTGCCGGCGATACCCCGCCATTGTTGAGATTTATAATACCGGGCGAAACCGTAAATGACTGTTGTATATAATACCAAAAATCTTCTTCGCCAGCCAAATCCGTCGCCGATAAGCCTTCGGCATTTTTCAATGCTTTGTCAAGGTTTCTTGACCAGGCAGGTTTCGTTAAAGAAGATAAGAGTGCAGCAGTTGAAAATACTCCTGCTTTTTGTAAAAATTTTCTCCGTGAATTGTTTGACATACTATCTGGTTTAAATCAAAGTGAGTGCGGCTGCTTGTTAACCTTGAATTTACAGGAAGGAATGGGAAAGGAAAATACATGATTTCCGCGTCGAAAAAAAATATGCCGGAAAGATCCTGGTTAAAGCGCTCTGAAGCACCATGTCACTAAGTTACGCGTTACATAATGCCCCTGCACTCCAGCTGGCGTTTCCATTGTTGTTTTCAGGCGACTTCGATGGAATCTTTAAGCCTTTTACTCCATTTTCTGCAAACAGGAGGCCCCACTTGGCCAAACGACCTAGCTTAATGCCATTGCTGTAGCTACTATTCGGTAAGGTTTAAAGCATAAAAGCAACCATCGGCGCTTCCGAAATAAAGTACTCCGTTTTTTATAGCTGGTGAGGAAACAATGGGGCCCAATTTATAAAATTCATCCATTACTTTTTTATTCGCGGGGTACAAAGAAAGATCAGCGTCTTTCGCCGTGTACATAAAATTCAATGTATCATTCTTTAATACCGTAGCCGCATGCTGTTTCCGGCTTTCTGTTGAAAACTCACTGGCTTTTTTACCGGCGGACGCCAGATCCAATGCATTCATTTTACCGGTAAAATCTCCGAAATAAATCATTCCCCCCGCAATGGTTGGCGAACTAAATACATAACCATTCGTCTTGTATCTCCATTTTTCAACTCCCGTCTGTGCCTCCAACGCCAATAAAAGATAAGAATCAGAGGTACCAACATATAATACATCATCCGAAATGACCGGCGTACTGAGTATCCATGAATTTTCTGCGTCATATTTCCAGGCTATACTACCCTTGTCGGCATTCAACGCATACATATAACCATCTCTGGCACCGAAATATACCAACCCATTTTCAACGACCGCGGATGCTTCAATTCCACTCATGGCCATATTACCGCCGGTTTTAAATTTCCATTTTTCTTTGCCTGTCTTCGCATCCACTGCATAGAAATAGGTATCCCAGGCACCGAAATAAATAACGCCATTGTTCAACACGGGGCTTGTATGAATAATACCGTTCGCAGCGAACTTCCATTTTAGTGTTCCGTCGCCGGCGTTAACGGCATACAGGTACCCATCACTGCTGCCAAAGTACATCGTAAGACGCTCATCCTGCCTATCCACAATGGGGGATGAAAGAAAATAATCCCAAAAATCATCCATATATATGCCCTCGGGTTTCATTCCCCAATATGAAAGTCCGCCCATCCATTTTTCACCACCGGTTCTAAATTTCCATTTTTGTTTTCCGGTAACAGCATCTATGGCATAATAATAACCATCAAAACTTCCAAAGTAAACTACATCCTTATACACTGCGGGTGACGAATGCACGGGTCCCCCGGTTTTGAATTTCCAATGTTGCTTACCGCTTTTTGTATCAATTGCATAGAGACAACCGTCCCCACTCCCTATATAACCGATGTCATTAACAATAGCTGGTGAAGAAAATATTTTACCATTCGTTTTGAATTTCCATTTTACATTTCCCAAGGCCTTATATTGTTTAGCCGCGGAATGGATATCCTGTTCAGCCGCCTGGTGAAACATTGCCCATTGAGAACTGGCTTTATTTTGCGCGGATAAAATTGCAGCACTGAAAATGACAATAAGAATGGCAATTATTTTTTTCATACTGTAAGGATGAACCTATTATGTGACGATCAAATTATTTTATCTAAATCGCTATTCTTTTTTCCGATATACTCTTACATAATCAACAATAAATACATCCGGAAAGATTGTTTTGTTGATTTCTTCTTTTTCGTTGGGGTATTCCATGCTCAGGATCATATATTCTTTTATATTGGATATGCCGGTAGTAACCTCGTAAAACTTATATCCATCCACATAGAAAATATATTTATCCGGCATCCATTCCAGTCCAAATGTATGAAAGCCTTTGCTGACCCCTTTGAGATAGCTTTGCATTCCATGGGTGGTTTGTTGGTGAGGCCC
>JAOQAL010000380.1 GCA_025963615.1 Chitinophagaceae bacterium
CTATTATTCAAAGACAAAAGCACCGGCAAGGCAGATAGATGGTTCTGGACGTTTAATAACGGTATTACCAGTGATCAGCAATCACCGCCCGCGCAGTATTATCCGAATACAGGAAGAGAAACGGAATATAGAACCGGCCTTAAAATATTCGATCAGGCCGGCTGTGCTGACAGCGCCTATAAAACCATAAAAGTATTAGCCAGTTGTCATGTTGCGGTGCCTTCCGCATTTACACCGAACCATGATGGACTGAACGATTATTTATATCCTTTAAATGCTTCCAATGCCCTGGACCTGAAGTTCAGAATTTATAACCGCTGGGGACAATTGGTGTTTGCTACCAGCGACTGGCAAAAAAAGTGGGATGGAACGATCAGAGGGGTGGCTCAAACAGCAGGCATTTATGTGTGGATACTGCAATTTATCAATCCGGATACAGGAGAAAAAGTAGAGATGAAGGGAACGACCATGCTGATACGATAATTAGTTGCAAGTATTAACCACCTTGTTTATGAATAAATTAATTTTCAAACGAGCCCTTCTGAAAATATTTTCTAAATAAGCAGCATTAATTGATTGTCTCAAAAAGAACAAATATTTCAGTACAATCAGCTTTGCCTTTATGGATAGTTTTTTGAAACACACGTAAATCCTGCAGGCAAACAATTAAATCAACCTGTCTTTGTTGTAGGATTTAAAGCCCGATACAGATCATAATGTCCTTTACCATTCGGATAAAATTATTGAATGAATTCAGCAAGCAGTTGATGAAAATGATGAGTACCCTGTTCACGGGTTACGGAATAACGGCCCTGTTTATAAAACTGTGAACGGATACCCCGCTGCACGGCTTCCACCACCTCTTCATCTTCCCGTTCTACCCGGTCTAAACCCGAGCCGGCACCGGTATTCAGCTTGTCTTCTTTCCACACATAAGTAATAAATGAAACCCTTGATTTATTAATGGAAACAGGTTGTATATGATTTATAGATAATCCCCACGGATAAAAATTAAACATCATATTCGGGAATACCCAAAAATAATAAGCAGCTACTTTTTTCCCAAAATCAGGGGATGAAAGAGGGAGTTCGAAACTGTATTCGTCCTGTTTGGCAATGCCCAATTGCAAACTGCTATAACGGTATAATTCTGTAGAATAATTTCCGAAGTCGATAATGGCATTCAGACTGGCATGAACAAAAGGTATATGAAGCCCCTCCAGGTAATTCTCGCAGTACAAAGCCCAGTGAGCGTTAACAGTATATTCCCTTGATAAATCACCCCGGTAAACAAATTCATGCAGGGGCAACCAACTCAAGCGGTTGACCATATCGTCAAAAAAAACGTTGTACGGGAAAGCCTTACTTAAAGAAGTAAATAATAAATTTCCCCATTCAAATAAGGGAAGCACCTTCAGATCATCATCCGGGGAAGGAAAATTTTCAACTTCCGCAAACTCCGGCATGGACATAAATTTTCCATCAAGACTGAAATTCCGGCCATGATATCGACAGCGAAGTTTCGAGATTTTGCAGGGACCGTTGACGACAATGGTTCCCCTATGCGTGCATACATTACTCAGGCAATTAATTGTATTTTCTTTATCCCGGGTCAATACCAATGGTTCATCCAGATATTTTTCCAGTAAAGTAAACGGATGACATTGTCCGGGTTCTTTTACAGTATTCTTATCGCCAATAAACTGCCAGGCTTTATTAAAAATTTTCCCTTTACTTTCTTCAAAGAATACAGGGTCGGAATAAAATTCCGTGCTGATTGTTTTGGCCCGGGCAATATTGTTATCTATAAAAAAACGGCGCATAAATTGTTTCTCCCGGTGTAAAATAAAGAGAATTTGAAAAATGTGATAAAATTTCACCCAGGCTGGCCCCAGCTGTTTTTATTATCCATAATAACTACCTGAAAATAAGGGCGGCTCACAAAAAAGCCCTTCCATAGAAGGGCTTTTAAATTCTTTTTCTGTTTTGGCGTCAACCCGAATATTCCTTTTTGCAGGAACATACTTCCCGGCGAGGATACAGATCTTTCCCGGAAAGATTAACAGGCACGGTAGGAATGTGGATGGTGGTTCGTAATCTTCACACTGATTCTTACGCTAATGTAGGTAACTGTACCTACCGGTGCAATAGTATAATTCCCATCTAAACAAAAAATCCCGTCCTGCATTAAGCGGGACGGGACCAGTATGGATGCCTGAGTCCATATTACTACAGATCCAGGACGTTAAACTCTCTTAATAACCCATGCCACCCATATCAGGTGCACCATGAGAATGAGGAGCATCTTCTTTCTTAGGTCTGTCAGCAACTACACATTCAGTAGTTAACAACATGCCTGCGATAGAAGCTGCGTTTTCCAAAGCGATACGGGTAACTTTTGTCGGATCAATTACACCCGCTTTCAGCAGGTTCTCATATTCTTCAGTACGGGCGTTGAAGCCATAATCGGCTTTGCCTTCTTTTACTTTCTGAACCACAATAGAACCTTCAATACCTGCGTTCGCTACAATTTGACGAAGAGGTTCTTCCAAAGCTCTTCTTACAATAGCAGCGCCGGTAGTTTCATCTTCGTTAGAACCCTTGAATTTATCTAATGATTCAATAGCGCGGATGAAAGCAACACCACCACCCGGAACAATTCCTTCTTCAACGGCAGCCCTTGTTGCATGCAATGCATCATCAACCCGGTCTTTCTTTTCTTTCATTTCCATTTCAGTTGCAGCCCCGATATTCAATACGGCTACACCGCCACTTAATTTAGCAAGGCGTTCCTGTAATTTTTCTTTATCGTAATCGGAAGTTGTGACTTCGATCTGCGCTTTGATCTGGTTAACCCGGGCAGCGATATCTTCTTTTTTACCTTTGCCACCAACCAACGTGGTATTATCTTTATCGATGGTAACGGTAGAAGCTACCCCTAAATAACTAAGATCAGCATTCTCTAATTTGTAACCTTGTTCTTCGCTGATAACAACACCCTTTGTTAATACTGCGATATCCTGCAGCATTTCTTTTCTGCGGTCACCAAAGCCCGGTGCTTTTACAGCCGCTACTTTCAATGTGCCACGTAATTTATTTACAACCAGGGTTGCCAAAGCTTCGCCTTCCAGGTCTTCTGCAATGATCAAAAGCGGACGACCACCCTGTGCTACTTTTTCAAGTATGTGCAGGATGTCTTTCATATTGCTGATCTTCTTATCATAGATCAGGATATAGGGGTTTTCAAGTTCCACTTCCATTTTTTCGCTGTTCGTAACGAAATAGGGAGAAATATATCCCCGGTCAAATTGCATACCTTCTACTACTTCAATCCCGGTTTCTGTACCTCTTGCTTCTTCAACCGTAATAACACCTTCTTTACCAACTTTCTTCATAGCCTCAGCAATCAATTTTCCGATTTCAGCATCGTTGTTGGCAGAAATGGCCGCCACCTGCTGAATCTTGCTGCTGTCATTTCCTACAGTCTGGCTTTGCGCTTTAAGATGAGCTACCACTTTCGTTACAGCTTTTTCAATACCCCTTTTCAAATCCATTGGATTGGAGCCGGCTGCTACCATCTTTAACCCTTCGCTGATAATAGACTGGGCTAGAACCGTTG
Source organism: Chitinophagaceae bacterium (assembly GCA_025963615.1). Classification (GTDB taxonomy): domain Bacteria; phylum Bacteroidota; class Bacteroidia; order Chitinophagales; family Chitinophagaceae; genus JAFDYH01. The sequence goes on from JAOQAL010000380.1 coordinate 3,620, forward strand.
CCGTAGTCGTACCATCACCAGCGATATCTGCTGTTTTGGAAGCGACTTCTTTAACCATTTGCGCACCCATATTTTCGATGGGATCTTCCAGTTCAATTTCTTTCGCTACCGTAACACCATCTTTCGTGATAGAAGGAGCGCCGAATTTTTTTTCAATAACAACATTGCGGCCTTTAGGGCCTAATGTTACTTTCACTGCGTTGGCTAAAACATCAACGCCTTTTTTCATTCTATTTCTTGCTTCAATATCGAAGAAGAGTTGCTTTGCCATAAGTATAAAAATTTAGAATATTAAATGAAGAATGTAAAATGTAAAGCTGTTCCTTTTACATTTTAAACCTTAAATTTTGAACGCTACATTACACGATTGCGAGGATATCACTTTCTCTCATAATGAGGAAATCATCACCTTCAATCTGGATTTCAGTACCGGAATATTTTCCGTATAATACATTATCGCCAATTTTTACAGTTACTGGCTCGTCTTTTTTACCGGGGCCGGCAGCTACAATAATACCACGTTGTGGTTTTTCTTTTGCCGTATCAGGAATAATGATCCCACCGGCAGTCTTTTCTTCAGCCGGAGCTGGTTTCACGATTACCCTGTCATGAAGCGGGGTAACATTTAGTTGCTTCTTAGCCATAATTTTTTTGATTTTTTGAATTTTTGATAAAATGAGTAATTCATTTTAGGGGACGGCAAAGGTAAACACTAATTGTGCCATTTGGTTCAAAACTGAAAAAAATTCAGTTTGCTGTCATTCGGGGATTCTTTTTAACTTTTTTAGTGCCAATTTTTCATTTAAAGCTGGAATACCCCCTTGTGAAACTGCCAGCCTACGTATAAGCAGAACACAATTCAACTAACATAACCTTAATCATAATTGTTTGCTTACAGCCCCAAAACTTCGACTCAATACCCTATCTTCGTCGCCTCAAAAATAGTTCTTGGACGATGATCAGCAGACGAAATATCCGGGTTAAAGTGATGCAAACCCTTTACACATCAGGTACACTGGAAAATGAAATTAAACCCGGCGAGCCCCAAAAGATTTTACTGAAGCATTTTGAAGAAACCAGCGATCTGTTTTTCTATCTCACTTATTACATTATTGAACTTGCACATTACGCTGAAACCGACTCTTCTATCCGGGCAGGAAAGCATTTGCCTAATTACCAGGATCTTCATGTAAATACAAAGATTACAGAGAATGAAATATTACAGAAGATGGAACAGGATATTTCATTAAAATCGCAATTTGAAAAACGTAAGCCAGCCCACCGGATGGATAAAGAGTTGCTTCGTAAAATTTACGGGCAATTGACCGCCACGCCACAATACAAACAATATATCAGCAGTCCGGAGCGGGATAAAAAGGAAGAAAAGGAAATCCTTGAATTTATATTTAATGACCTGATGCTTTCCAATGAGGTTTTCCTGGCGCATATTGAAGAGAATTTCAGCAATTGGGAAGACGATGGAGATATGGTTATTCAGTTACTGGTTGGTAACCTGCAAAAGCCGGCAACCGGTAATTATGGCGAAATGATCAGCGCCGAAAAACTGGCATTTGCCAAAAACCTGCTCAGAACGGTAATCGAAAAAGCGGAACATTTGCAAAGTTTAATCGTGCCTAAATTGAAAAACTGGGATCCGGAAAGGATTGCCCAACTCGATATGATATTGATGAAGATGGGCGTTGCGGAGTTTCTTTATTTTGAAACGATTCCGCCGAAAGTTACTATCAATGAATATATTGACCTGGCCAAGGAATACAGCACGGCGCAGAGCGGACAGTTTGTAAATGGAATATTGGACAATATTCACAAGGAACTGGTTCAGGATGGCAAAATGCAGAAGGTGGATTTTAAGAAGGCATCAGGTTAAGAGATGAAAGTATAGGAGAAATCAAAAAACTAACCGGCCCGGACCCATTCAGGTTCCCGGATTTGTTTTCTTTTGCGACTCCTCATTTTTCTCTTTTTCTCCTTTGAACTCTTAGCTATACATTTGCAAACCCATCAGGGGGGAGATTTAAAATAACAGAGAATGAAAAAAGGACTGATTATTTTACTGGGCTGCGCAATTCTTACAGCCTGCAATACGACCGACAAAAAAGCAGGTGCTGCGGTAGCTGACAAAGGCAATGTATTAAAAGATTCAGCTAATTTCACGACCATAGAATGGCTTGACAGTACACACCGTAATCTTGGAAAAGTAACGGAAGGCGATCTGGTGGAAGTATCATACAGGTTTAAAAATACAGGTACGAAACCCTTAATTATTACCAGTGTAACGGCCAGTTGCGGCTGCACCATTCCTGAAACACCGCAGGAACCTTTTGCTCCCGGTGCTGAAGGTTTGATAAAAGCAAAATTCAACAGCAAAAGCCGCACAGGACAAAATCATAAAGAAGTTTACGTAACAGCGTATACAAAGCCCGATAACTTACAACAACTTGAATTTACCATAGAGGTAGAAAATAAGAAAGAAACAAACTAAACAAGCTTATACA
>JAOQAL010000381.1 GCA_025963615.1 Chitinophagaceae bacterium
TTATTATTATGTATCTCTACCGATTGAATTGACGGATTTAATTGAATAAACCTGCCGGATTGCGATAAAATTGAAGATCCATAACCAAATTCTTCTCTTCTTTTTTGCCCGTTTTTCAGCCAAACAACCGAAAATATATCGCCTGGTTGTAACATGATGATTTTGCCTTTTTGTTTTTTCGATCGAAACAGTTTTAGCAGGGAGCCATTTTGTGCAGCGGCCACTGTTAATTGATTATTTACTACCAGTTGCGCCAACGCTTTGCCATTGCCGGGTATATAAATACCGCTTTGCAGGATAGGTAAAGGCGCAAAATTTCCTTTGCCATTGCCCTGCAGTACCAGCCCGTTTAATGCATCGTAACGCCCGAGTGGAGGTGCCATAGAAAATTCATTTCCATTCAACATGATATCCATATTCCCATCGCCATTAAAATCATTTACGGCTATACCATACACTGGTGCCCATTGGGCCTGTGCTGGTAAGGTATGGAGTGCAAATTGGAAATTCCCGTTGTTTTCTATCCAGCAGGAATGAAAATTATTTACAGATAGCTGCAGGACTTCTTTAAGTTCTTTCTCAGTAAAAATATCTTTCATTTCTGTTCTGGCATAAGATGAATAATTCGGAAATCTCTCTTTCATGATACTCATCTCTTTAATAAACTCATCACGGCCCGCAACAGGGTATTCTTTCATCTCATTATTCATAAGTGAAGGCAGATAGGTACTGAAGACCGCATCAAAGCTTCCATTATTATCAAAATCTTTGGCATAAGCCCTCACCGGGAATTGTGCTGAGGGTCTTAAAAATCCATTCGTCCCAAAATTGCCGATAATATAATCCATGTCCCCATCATTGTCAAGATCCGCGGCTGAAATGCTATTCCACCAGCCCGGTTCGCCTGACAGAGTTGTTTTAACCGGTGAGAACTTCCCGTTTTTATTTTTTAGTATGGTAATGGGCATCCATTCACCTGCTATAAGTAAATCAGGGTGTCCATCATTATCTGCATCGCTCCAAACAGCATCGCTTACTAACCCGATATTTAGTAATGCCGGCGCTACTTCTTTTGTAACATCTGTAAATTTTATTTTGCCATCTTTACTGTCATTTCGGTAAATAAAACTGCTTACCGCCTGTGGATAGCTGCCAGGCAATACCCTTTGGCCTACAAAAAGATCAAGATCGCCATCACTATCGTAATCTGCCGCTTTAACACAGCTTTTAGCCGTATAATTTGGAATAAATGCAGCCAGGTCTTCCTTGAAATTACCTTTGCCGTCGTTAATATAAAAGTGATCAGCATATGCTTTTGAACCCGGTCGGTTTTCGCTTCCGCCACTGGCAATGAACACATCCAGGTCATTATCCCCGTCAGCATCAAATAAACAAATACCGGCATCGTCCTGGTATTTTATATTTGCAGACTCAATAAACTTTCTTTTGCTGAAAGAGCCACCTTGTTTTTGTAAAAAAAAATTCGCATAATTTGGCGAGCCTCCTCCAACTACCAAATCTTCCAATCCATCCCCGTTTAAATCCCCTACTGCCAGGGAAGGGCCATACTGTGATAATTTATGAGGGATCAACCGTTGGATATTGAAATCGATAAAATCAACTTCTGATGAAATAAAATTGGTGCCTGCCGTTTTGGTTACATCGGTAAACCAATTGTTTTTAGCAAGTGCGGGAAGGGAATAATCTTCTTTTGTAAGAGCGTTTGCGATATCGATTGTGATGTTATGATTGACAGTTACATTTGGCAGTGCCTGTTTTTTTGCATTGGGCCAGACTACAATTACAGAATCTATTACTGTAGTGTTGCCAACACCAAAATGGGCTATGTTTTCAATGCTGGACATATATCCCCGGTACGGGGTGTATTCATATACCTGTTGTTTGCCCTGGTAATATAAATGTATCATACTGCCCAGTGCGTTCCTGTTTAATGAGTCGCCTTTTAACTGTATGCGTAAGAAATTATTTTTGTTGGCTTTATCTTCATTAAGGGTATTCTCCAATAAGGTTGCTTCCATATTGGTATTGCTAACTACTACATCAATATCGCCATCTCCGTCAAAATCCGCATACGCCATACCGGCAGAAAAAGTAGGCGTTCCCCATCCCCAGTCTTTTGTTTTATCTGTAAACGTGATATCGCCATTATTATGAAAAATATAATTGTTGATTTTTACGGAAGGTAATTGCTTCAGCATTTCTGCAATGGGGGTACTGGCCATTGGCTGGTTTCTGTAAGCTATAAAATCCAGATCCGACATATCTTTTGGCAAACCGTTTGATATCATCAAATCTCTGTAACCATCATTGTCTACATCTATTGCCAATGGGGCCCAGCTCCAGTCTGTTTGGGCTATCCCGCTGTAATATCCTGCTTCACTGAATGCCGGTGGCCCGATCGAATCGTTTTCCAGTAATCTCGGTCCCTGGTTTATCTGTAAAACGTTACGAACGTATTGGTGCATATATCCATAGTGTGCCGAGTTTTGAAAAGTCTGGTACGAAATATCGTTCATCATCATTTTTAATCGGTAATTATTTTCCGGTGCCATATCAAGTTCAATGATATCAGCAAGGCCGTCATTATTTATATCGGCAATATCATTACCCATGGCATTTTTGCTGGTGTGTTTCAAATATTCAGCACTGCGGTCAGTGAAAGTCCCGTTCTTATTATTGATGTATAAATGGTTGTTCGAGAGATAATCGTTACTTACATAAATATCTTTCCATCCATCGTTGTTGATGTCGGCTATGTTAACACCTAAGCCATATCCTTCAATTGAAATACCGGCCTGTTTTGAGACATCTGTAAATGCCGGATGTTTCAAACTGTCATTCCAGTCATTGCGAAGTAATTTATCCGTATTCGGCCAACTGCCGTCCTTGTGGATGGGGC
>JAOQAL010000398.1 GCA_025963615.1 Chitinophagaceae bacterium
TATATTATCTGTCCGCGATTAATAGCGGCCCTGTTGCTCCATCCACCAAAAGCGGATCTTGCAGCGACAACTGCATTGCGGAAATCTTTTCTTGAACTCAGACAGATATTGGCTAGTTTTTTCCCCGATGCATTTACTGGCGTGTAATAACGACCGGATTCCGTACGAGGGAATTGTCCACCAATATATATCTTATAGGTCTTGAGCACTTCAAGGCGTTTTGAGGATTGAGATTTCTCTAAACCATTTTCACTGATGCTAAGTGATGATTTCTTTATTAATGCTTTTCCCATACCGGTATTCAATTTTTGTTTTTCATTTACCTAAGCCGTCTAAATAAGTATGCCTTTTTCTTTAGTCATCTACTGCGAAAAAGCACAGGCCGCAATTTCATTTTTAAACTCTAAACCTTAAATCATATTCCAGGCTTACCAAATCATGGCCAAGCTATGTCAACTGCTACCCTTCTTTTGGAGTCTTTAAAAAAAATCATACCACTAGCTTAAAAGGTTTACGTAGGGCTGCAAACCATGCAAACCCCCTTCCCTTCCAAAACCACTCTCCTTATAACCTCCAAAAGGAGATGAGGGGTCAAACTTATTAAATGTATTGGCCCATATCACCCCGGCTCTCATTCGCTTTGTCATGTTGAAAATTTTTGAACCCTTGTCCGTCCACACTCCGGCGCTTAAGCCATAGGGTGAGTTATTCGCTTTTTCTATTACTTCATCATCGGTACGAAATGTAAGAACAGCTAATACAGGTCCAAAAATTTCCTCCTGGGCTATGCGGTTGCTTTGTGCTACGTTAGTGAATAATGCGGGCCGGCACCAAAAACCTTTGCCTGGCAACCGGCAACTGCTTTCATACAATTCAGCACCTTCCTGTTTACCGATCTTTAAATATTTATGAATGGTATCTAACTGTTGCCTGGAATTGATGGCGCCGATATCAGTGTTCTTATCCAATGGATCGCCGACAATTAATGTTTCCATCCGGTCTTTTAATTTCCGGACTACTTCCTTAGCAATGGATTCCTGCACATATAGGCGGGATCCGGCGCAACAGACATGACCCTGGTTAAAATAAATACCGTTGATAACTCCTTCCACTGCCTGATCTATCGGGGCATCTTCAAAAATGATATTAGCAGCTTTGCCCCCCAGCTCCAGCGTTACTTTCTTATGGGTTCCTGCAATTGCACGTTGAATAATTTTCCCTACTTCTGTAGAACCGGTAAATGCAATTTTATTGATGTCCGGATGATTCACGATCGCCGCACCGGAAACGCCCGCACCAGTTATTATATTCACCACTCCCGGCGGCAGGTCAGATTCTTGTATTATTTCTGCGAGTTTTAATGCGGTCAACGGGGTTGTTTCAGCAGGCTTCAACACCACGGTATTTCCGGTTGCCAAGGCAGGCGCGATTTTCCAGGCTGCCATTAATAATGGGAAATTCCAGGGAATGATTTGTCCCGCTACACCAAGAGGTTCAGTCCGGCGATTCGGAAATGCGTATTCCATTTTATCCGCCCAACCCGCATAGTAAAAGAAATGATTGGCTGCAGCCGGTACATCAAAGTCGCGGCTTTCACGAATGGGTTTGCCACCATCCAGTGATTCAATGATTGCCAGCTCTCTCGCTTTTTCCTGTATCATTCTGGCTATACGAAAAATATATTTCCCTCTTTCTTTGGCGGGCATTTTCTTCCACCATTTTTCATAAGCCTGGCGGGCAGCGATCACAGCTTTATTAACGTCACCTTCACTGGCTTCGGCTACTTCACTCAGCTTTTCTTCTGTTGCAGGATTAATTGTGTCAAAATATTTTTTACTCAGCGGCTTTTGCCATTCTCCATTTATAAACAGGTCATATTGCGGATTAATAGTCGCAGCGCTTTTACTTTCAGGCGCCGGGGCATACGACCAGCTGGTATCGAATTTTAACTTCAGCGTATTATTCTTTCCCTTTGTTGCCATAATAATTTTTTAGTTACGTCACAATTACTTTATCATTTTCGGAAATTCAGATTGCTATCAACTATTTCCGAAAAGTCGGGACCATATTATGTTGTCCACTTAATAAAGCGCTGGAGCCGCCGAAAGGGCTTTAATCCACACTAAAATAATTCGCCGCCTGATACACCCCTGATTTCTCTTTCAAAATTTGCATCAGCACATCATTGGCTAAACTACTGGCACCAAAACGAAACCAATGATTATTCAACCAGTCCTCTCCCAGCACTTCTTTCACCATCACCAGATAATGCAGCGCCAGCTTTGACTTAGAAATACCACCGGCAGGTTTCATACCAATCATCTTTCCTGTTTTGTAATAAAAATCGCGGATAGCTTCCAGCATCACCAAGGTTACTGCCATGGTAGCGGCAGGTTGAATTTTACCGGTAGAGGTTTTAATAAAATCTGCGCCGGCCTGCATCGCAATATCACTGGCACGCCGCACGTTGTCATAGGTGCCTAATTCACCGGTTTCTAATATCACTTTTAGTCTTGATTCGCCGCAAGTTTCTTTCACGGCTGCTATCTCATCAAAAACAAAATTGTATTCCCCTTCATGAAATTTTCCCCGGCTAATGACCATATCAATTTCATCAGCACCCTGCGATACAGCATATTTAGTTTCACGCAGTTTTATCTCCCGGGTGGATTGTCCGCTGGGAAATGCAGTTGCAACGGAAGCTATTTTAATCCCGGAGCCTTCCACTGCTTTCTTTGCTATTTTAACCATGGAGGGATATACACAAACTGCGGCTACTGCCGGTAAGCCGGGATAACTATCATGCAAATGCATGGCTTTATAACATAACTGTTTTACTTTCCCTTCTGTATCTTTCCCTTCCAGCGTAGTCAGGTCAATCATATTCAACACCAGCTTCAGTCCAATCAGCTTGGTTTCTTTTTTAATGCTTCGGGTGGTAAACCGGGCAGCTCTTTCTTCTACACCAACCTGGTCAATGTGAGGAGACAACCTGAAGTCCTGACTTCTTATTTTTTCTTTTGAAGCAATCATAGCATTATTTCAACTCAAAAGTAAATTATTTATGTGCAATGCCTGTTGATATCAAAATATGTCTTTATCAAAAGGTTTTTGCATTTTCGTCGTCAAACATGCCTGGATTTCGGATTGGCAGCTTAACGGTGATGCTGTGATATGAAAAGAGCATTTTCTAAATCATTTTTCAATAACTTTCAAAAAACTAATCACTTATGAGAAAATTGAGCAGCCTGAGCTGGCTGGCATTACTACTTTTGTTTTCGCCAACAATACATGCACAACAAACGTTTCCTGTAAACGGCGTGACCGATCCAAGAACAGGCTCGTATGCGTTTACAAATGCTACCATCGTAAAAGATGGCCAAACCACACTGAATAATGCAACGCTTGTGATACGGGAGGGAAAAGTTATTGTTGCCGGCACGAACGTAACGATTCCGAAAGATGCGGTAGTTATTAATTGC
>JAOQAL010000400.1 GCA_025963615.1 Chitinophagaceae bacterium
TTCACCCCGAAAAACGCGAACCTTTTTTGCTGTGATCGTTTCCATAATATTTGCTCCATGAGTTTAAGGAACAAAATTAATTATGCTTATCCTTGCCAACCAGATGTACTTGGCCGGATGGATACAACAAATTTACTTATTAGTTCAAAGGGAATTTGATTATAGGCTTGTGCCAAGACCCAAGATAGGGAATTATTAGTTTGGCAACGTTGGCCCAGCTGTTGTGAGCGGTCCTGTTTTTCTAACTAGTAATAAAATAAAAATTATAAGATGCTCCCGGATGATCGGGACAAGTTATGCTTTCTTCTTCCCGCGTGTCCGATATCGGCAGTATAAGAGTTTGTTGATATATAAAAATTCCATTTAAGGACGTTAACCCTATTGATTCAAGCTATATCGATTGATCGATAACAAAAATCACTTCGAATTCAGACCTCAGGTTTGAATATCAGGTCTGACCCACTTCACAAAATCCAATTTTATCAATTCCTAAGGCGAAAGTCCTCAAATAAAGCTGACGAGATTGTCTTTTGCAACAGGTCCGTGAGTAAATCATTGACGGTGTTCCAATATAAATCCGGCATGAATTCTATTTTGAATATTTCAGTTCAGGTGATTCACTCAATACTGAAGCGACTCGGTCAGCACCATAGAACCGGCCCATCTCTTCCTGTTCCTTCTCATTGCCCCGTTCGAATACCCGGCGAATAACCGCTTTATATTGTCGTTGCCAGTCGATTGTTTCTATATTGGTATCCCAGAATATAACCGGGCGCAATTTCGAAAGATCTGGCAATAGCCTCTTGCGTTTTAATTTTTCCTGTTTGATGTCATAGTATACCTGTAGGGTCATAAAATAACCTTCTTCCAGACCCAGTGCTTCCTCAATCCTTAAAGCAAGCGCAGTATTCATGCTTCGTTTTCCCTTAGAAATTGCAGTCAACGTTTGGGGATATTCATGTAAGGATAGGGCAAAGCGTCCTTTAGCTAAGTTTTGTTCTTTTAGTTTACGTTCCAGAACCAAGCCTGGGTGAATGCCTTTTAATATATCCAGTTCATCTTTCATAGTTTCAAAATAAACAAATTTGTTTACATTATTGTGCTTTCTTTTGTCTAAAATTTAGTAAAGCCAAATATTAATCAAATCAGCATAAGCCTCGCTGGGAATATATTTTTTAAGAACAAGCCCGCTACTGGAAGATGAGGTAATGATATGGAATATTTACAATACCATCCGTGAAATAGAAAGCTCCTTTCGCACTCTGAAAACCGATTAAGGTCGGAGCTTACAGTACCAATCTGCGAAAGGAAATTTCCAAAAGCTCCAAATGGTTTTTTTATGACAACGGTATTCGCAATGCTATTGTTAATGATTTTCGTTTGCCTACTCTCAGAAATGATATGGGATTGCTATGGGAAAACCATGTTATGGCAGAACGGATAAAAGAAATGCCTACACCGGAAAGAATGTACAATACTACTTCTGGCAGAATACAACCAGCAGCAAGTTGACCTGATCGAATTTGAGAGCGGGCAGATTTCGGCCTATGAGTTTAAATACTCACCAACTAAAAAAGTGAAAGTTCCCCCTGCTTTTTCAACTGCTTATCCTGATGCTCCTTTTACAACCATTTCAAAGGACAACTATTTTGATTGGATAACAAAATATTAAGATTCAAATGGGAGACCCCGATACCCTGAGTATGTTGAATAAATAAAAAGAAGATACAAGGTTGCCAGTAGTCTGCGACTACTGACTGCAAATGAACTCTTTGGAATACTCTCCTTATTCATTTTGAGAAGTAGCTCAATTTAACTTAGTCAAACAATGAATTCACCCATTGGTTCAACGCTCAAGTCATTCCGGGATCTATTGCTAGATTTCGTCCAGTGCCAGGTTATCCACTTCTGTTCATCCCTCGTGTACTCATTGAATTATTATCAAGAAACAACGCTATTCATTTGATCCCGAATTTTTAATTTTTTTTAAACTTTGCCTGGTAAACTTTACTACGGGGTTGTAAACAGGCTTAATACTTTTTAAATAGGTGTAGATAGCCTGCAGGTCCTTGTCCGTCATATAGCGGTAAGTGGACCAGGGCATCAATGAATTAAGCGAATTGGGTTCCACTTTATAAATAGCACCGCTGTCCCCGTAAGACCTGAATTTATTTACGAAAGTTCCCGCTGTCCATGACCCCAGGCCACTTTCATCCGGAGTCAAATTAGCCGAGTGTACAAACCCTCCGGTAGGCAAAGGATATTCTATACCTCCGCTTAACATCCTGGTGGTATCATTTATTTCCAGCCATTTTTTTGGTGTATGACAATCGTTACAGGAAGCTATTGTTACCAAATAGCGCCCGGAATCCACCGCCGTTTTCAGATCTTTTAAATAAACAGGTTTCGCTATCCGGGGAATGGTCCTGTTATACAGGCTGTGAAAAAAATTGATTTGGGTAATACCCGCCGGCTTATTGGCAAAAGTTGGTAATGTCCGGATATAGGCAATGATCGCTTTAATATCTCCGGGGTCTGCCTTCGAAAAATTCTGAAAAGGCATGACATGGTTTATGGTTTTCCCATCCTTGTCAATTCCTGTTGTTAATAAACGGTATAATTCACCATCGCTCCAATTTCCGAGGCTGGCCGGAGTGATATTAGGTGTAAAACTTTCGCCAGGAAAACTAAATCCAAGTTTTTGTGAAAGAAAAGGTCCGCCGGCTCCCTTCTGGCCACTTACGATGGGCCAGGAAAAATAATTCACATTCCGCGGGCTATGGCAATCAACGCATATTGCAACATGTTCTGTCAGGTATTCACCCCGTTTAAGCAAAGCACTATCATGATGATCTATTACTATATCCGGAACAGGCGGAATTTTGGGAAGAGCATATCGAATGTAAAAACAAATAACTCCAGTTAACAATATAACTACCAGGATTAAAGCCGGCAATAGTTTCTTCCAAACCCTCCATTCAAAAAATCTATTGAAAATTATATCCATCAACCGCATAAAACGACTATGCTCAATAGCTGAATGAAATTGCTTTTGTTTCAAAAGCCGAAGGTCGTTATCAATGGTTATAAAAGCTGCAACGATAATTATCCCAATAATTATGAGAAGTATATACATCAAACATATTTTAGAATAAATGGTGTATTCTGTTTGCTCTTTGATACTAAAAGTCTACCGCTTCCTAACTTTGAAAATATCACCATGAAGAAAACTAAAAATCTTTTCCTGCTCTATTCAATCACAAAATTGTCCCTATTTATTTCGCTAAACCAATTTGTTTTCCAAAATCCTGGTTCAACAAGGAATAAATATCCTTCAACCATATTTCTATCGTTTTGATAGCCATTGACAACCGTTAACTCATTCATTATATAAGAGAAAACAGGGCGTCTTTCTTACCTGGTTAAACGTTCGAAGGCATATTTTTTGCTGAGGCCGATATACAACAACAACGGGCTGATCTTTTGAGGGGGGATATTTGCTCCCGGAATGTAATTATACAGGCGGAAGCCATCGCCTGCCATGCCTGGCCTGGCAGGTTTTGCTATTATTTTTTCAATGTTCCTTTTCATATTACGTGCTTTTAAGTTGTACCAAATCAGGATGTATTAAATCATTTAGCCTATTTCTCAGGTGATTAGTTTTTTGAGCCTATTGTTTAACTTTTGATTGTTTAATTGCTGATATAAACCTACAACCGCATGGGGCCTGAATGATCTGGCCGTAGTTGAACAGGCTAAAACTGTCGCTCAGATGGGAGGGCATGGTAGACTAGATGCTGGATATTAGATCCTACATGCTGGATCCTCATTGGGAATAGCTCCGGAGGAGCAATCTGTCTATAGTTAAGCATCAAAAAAAGTTCTTTAACTCCCTCAGGAATTTCCTCTGGCAGTTCAGGAGGTTCCGACGGAGTCCTGCATCATTAATTTACAATTGGTATAAACAGGATGCTCCTGGGGCAACTCTTCTATCTTCTTCCTATAAAAAAGGAACCACAAACACAGAGGAAACGTAGTTCTTTTCCGTTGTTTATCTATATATTACCCTATGTGCCTATCTTTCCTATGTGGTTCAAAAAAAAGGGGAACACATGGATTTCTCCGCTTGCTATAAAAATGTTTAACTTCTCTTTTCTAATCCCCGGGGTCTGCCCATGCACAATTCTGAATTTTATTGAACTGTGTTGTAAGGGCAAGACCCCAGGCATACACGACCACATAGACACAGAGGAAACATAGTTTTTTTTCCGTTGTTTATCTATATGTTACCCTATGTGCCTATCGTTCCTATGTGGTTCAAAAAAAAGGGGAACACATGGATTTCTCCGCTTGCTATAAAAATGATTAACTTCTCTTTTCTAATTCCCGGGGTCTGCCCATGCACAATTCTGAATTTTATTGATCTGTGTTGTAAGGGCAAGACCCCAGGCATACACGACCACATAAACACAGAGGAAACGTAGTTTTTTTCCGTTGTTTATCTATATGTTACCCTATGTGCCTTTCTTTCCTATGTGGTTCAAAATAAAAAAACTAACCACCCAATAGAAAACATGGTATTTTGTTCTCCTTGTTATCATGCTAACTCAACTTTTCAATTTGTTGGGAGATAATCCGAATTTCTTTTTAAAGGCGTTGCTAAAATGCTGTACCGATGAATAACCCAATTCTGATGCAATTTGGCTCGCAGACGTTTTATTTTTAAGTAGATCATTTTTTGCAATCTCAAGTCGTGCATCCGATAAATATCCAAAAACAGTATTATCAAAAATTTCCTTGAAGCCTCTCTTTAATTTATATTCATTTATACCAATGATTTTTGCCAACTCTGACAAACTTGGAGGCATTCCCAGGTGGCTCATAATATACTCACGGGCATATAGTATACACTCTTTATCATATTTTGTTTTAATATACCGGTACGATGGTATTAAAGCGGCATTGCAAGCCTCCGCCTGAAGTACCAAAAACTCTATACTTTTTGAAAGTAAATACATTTTTTTTAGCCCGTCTTTGTAACTGCAGTTTACAATATTGCTGATCAAATTCAGCATCGTTGCATCTATCGGAAGGTTACCAACGGAAAGAACGCTCGGCCGGCCGTTTAATACGTCTTCACTAAAACGGTTTAATACTTCGTTGGCATCCCCTGTAAGGCGTAAAAAAGCATCTTTTGTAAATTGAATAAAAAACAAAGAGGTACGCAAACGTTCACATTTCAAGATACCTTCATTAGTATCATTTGCATTGGAGTAGAAAAGATTGTGCTGATAATTTCCAAATAGCTGGGCAGCATTTCCTGTTTTACTTCCCATAAATACCGAACCTTTAAGGTTGGCCTGAAAAGTAACAAGTTCAACTTTTATATTGTAAGTCCATTCTAATTCAACGGGCTTCTTGTAGTGCCAATCGGAATAACCCATTCTGATACCATCAAAATACCATTCATTCGAATGACCCTCAACAAAAGAATGGTTGATCTTTTGTGATTGTTCAACCAATTCATTGCTTTCAAAACCATTCAGAAAAAAATCGTCTAAATGCTGAAAATGATCCTCCGAAATACCCTTTAGTTTAAATGACATGACTCCGTAAATTGTAAGTTATACTCCCTTTAATGTAACAAATATATGCAGGAAGCCAATAGGTTTGCCTACCTATCGCATTATTAAAATAGGCCCTTTTAACATGAAAAAATCAACGGTATATTATTGGACAGGTATTTTTGGAATTGTAATTTAATTACTTGTATTGATTGAGATACCACTTTATTTCGTCTAAACACCAACACCCAGTGGCACTCCTCCGGCAGCTATCATACTGATACGTATCCTCATTGATATGTTTGATTGTATTGGGCTTTTTGGTTTCTTTAGCGGATTTAGAAATATTATCGCTCGATCTGAACCTGATTTTGAATGGCTTGGTGGGTTTATATTTACCTGCGGACTTGCATTTTCTATTTTGGGATTTGTTGCTGATTCTATACAGGCAGGAAGTGTTTGGGCTGCAGGTACAAATCCCGTAAACCCCACTTGGGTTGGATATGGCGCGGAAGGCGCATTACTTATTTACGGTCCCATAAACCGCTTACTTATTACCACCATTCTCATTGCAAGCAGCACGCTGATAGTAAAGACGCGGTTATTTCCAAAATGGACCGCCTGGCTAGGCTATATTTTCGCCATTTACAATCTTTCATTTATCCCAACTCTCTTTTACATGACGGTACCGTTGAATTTCTATAGTGTTAACGGGTGGAATATACCTATCGCAGCCGGGCTCTTTTTTTTATGGATTTTAATTGTCAGCATTTTCTTAATTAAAAAGAAGAACCATTAAGAGAAATTCTCCGGACTTTCTGGTAACACAGTTGTTGCAAGAGCTAAGACACAAATAGCATCAGACGGTAACAGGATATATCATTGGCGTCAAGTTAATTTTGATAACAAGGCTGTGCTGTGCTGTCAAGGGAGTATCAATAAACTGCTGAGGTCACAGTAGCACAGAAGCCCCATCCGCCCTGTGTTCCAGCGGAACACTCTGTGGGTAGAAAATAAGATGAAGGGATGCGGCGTTCCAGCGGAACGCATTGTGCGCTTCGATCCGATGAATGTCTCCCGGCCACAAGTATTTTAAACCTGGAAAGTGTTGAATGCAGTATTTAAATAATTTTCTTCCTGGTTCCATTCTGGAAACATCAAATGAGTAGCGATAAACTGCTGAGGTCACAGTAGCACAAAGCCTCATCAGGGAACCAACCCGAAAACGCGTGGTTATCCCCGCCTGTCCGGCCGGCAGGGTTTTTCCCGATAGCCATCGGGACATTTTTTGTCGCAGATCACGATTACTATCGGGACTGCTTATTTATCCACAAAAAAAAGTAAGAGAAAGAAATTGCTGATAATTAAGGAAGTTGCCTTGGCCAAACCAAAAGATAGGAAAAAAACAACCAAAAGATCATTAGATATCCGAAAGCCAACGTAGATTTAAAAATGAATGGTGGTCATCTTAACGCCAATGCGAATGATATATTGAAACCTTTTGGGGGCTTTTACTAACCATAATTACTGCACTGTCACCGGAATTGGAGAGTAATCAGGGGATTCATTATTGCAATCGCCGTTTTGTTATTAGTTTCAGTTTCTGAAAAAAATTGCAGTTTATAATATCAAGGGAGGCGTTGGAAAAACCACTACTTCTGTCAATTTAGCCTGCTTCCTGGCCAAGAGTGGTCTAAGCGTATTGCTTTGGGATTTGGACCCGCAGGGCGGCAGCAGTTTTTTCTTCAACCGGCAAAACCATAATAATCTTACCCATGCCAGATTATTTGACCGGTATATTACTATTTATGATGTTATCCATCCTACCGATAGTTACCATATTGATGTAATAAGTAATGATTCCCTGTTTTCCGATCAGTTTATGAACCAGGCCTCCAAGATGACTGCCGTTAATTTTGGGAATAATGAACTCATAAAAATAACGCTGAATGAAGTGGAGGACGATTACGATGTATGTATTATGGACTGCTCTCCCGGACGTTTCCTCCTGCATGATAATATTTTTCATGCGGCCGACCTGTTACTGATCCCGAATGTCCCTGCTCCTCTTTCTGTGTACTGTAATAATATGCTGATGGACGCCTTACAGGCCAAACTGCCCTCCCTGAACAAAGTACTCAGCTTTTATAATATGGTCCAGATTTATAAAAATCTTCATAAACAGTATCTTGACGACCGGAAAGAAGGAGTTGACCGGATTCTCCATAACTATATCCCCTTTTATAGTGAAATTGAATTAATCACCCTAACCAAAGAAACCATTTTTCACCAGTTGATAGAAACTAAAGCCAACATTTACTACCATAAATTATGGATGGAAATATGTGAAAGGATGCAATGGCAGATGGTAAATTCAAAAGGAATCGTGATAGATATCCACCCGGAACAACCGGTAGTTTGGGCCGGCATCGGAGAACAACAGGCCAGGTTTTCCAATAGCTAATTTTCTCCTCAAAGAAATCTACGATAGAAACTATTCAGTTACCATTTTTAAAGTAATTCAATTCTTATCTTGCGGTATTGATCAATTTGTAAAATTGTTCTTACCAGTTTCTAAAGTCATTCATCGAACGTATTATATAAATCAATCTGAGATTCTATATGAAATTGTATCTTTATTCCAAAGAATTATCCTGGTGCTTATTATTATCGTTGGCAGTAATGTTCATTTTATCATCCTGCAGTTCTACTACTGACGACGTTACTAAATTTTATTCTCTGGATGATTTTTCCAGGATAAAAAAAATAGATGTTCATGCTCATATCAATACGACTAACCCGGCGATAATTGAGCAGGCAAAAAGCGATAAAGTCGTACTCATCAGCGTTAATGTAGAAGTGCCCGAAACGCCGATTGACAGCCAGCAATATTATATTTTACAACAACGGCTTAAATTTCCCGATGACATTTACTATGTATCCACTTTTGCAACGGATAATATCAATCAGCCAGGATGGAGTGACCAGCAACTTGCCTATTTAAAAAAATCTTTTGATAGTGGCGCCCTGGGCATTAAAGTATGGAAAAACATTGGAATGACCATTAAGGACAGGGATGGCCATTTTATTATGATTGACAACCCCATCTTTGATCCCCTGTTTAATTATTTAGAACAAAATAAGATACCTGTTATTGGTCATATTGGAGAACCAAAGAATTGCTGGCTGCCACTGGAACAAATGACTTCCAATAACGACAAGAGTTATTTCAAAGCTCACCCTGAATACTACATGTATCTTCATCCAGAATATCCATCTTATGATGCGCAAATTCAATCAAGGGATCACCTCCTTGAAAAACATCCTGATTTAAAATTCATCGGAGCGCATTTCGGCAGCCTCGAGTGGGATACGGATGAAATAGCCAAACGATTAGATAAATTCCCAAACATGTCGGTGGAGACTGCCGAACGCTGGGGACAAGTGCAATACCAATCCATCCAAAACTGGCAAAAAGTGCATGATTTTTTTATTAAGTACCAGGACCGATTCATGTACGGAACTGACTTTGAAGCCCAGCCATCCGATAATGCCGATAGTATAAAAAAGAAGGCACA
>JAOQAL010000407.1 GCA_025963615.1 Chitinophagaceae bacterium
CTATTATGATCACATCAAACTGTTGCATGCGATATACCCTGTTTTTTTTTCAGCACAAATATGACATTGGACGTATGCTTTGTATTATCAACTTTTGAAAATTCCATTCCATGCATCAACGCGATCTCCTTTATGAATGTTCCCGATAAAAAGGATAGCCCTTCTGCGCTGGTTTTATTAAACCCGAAAAGGCTGGTTGAAAAAAATTCAGTAAGCCGGGTTCCTTTGTGCCGCTCCTTCAGTTCCTTATCTCCATCCCGTATTACCAAGATCCCTCCGGCATGCAGGCTTTCAATACATCTTTCGATAACAATTTTTTGTTCATTTGGTTGCAGGTAGTGTAGTACGTCGCTTATCACAATTCCATCATAATGTTCAAAGGAAAAATTCAAAATATCACTATGTATAAAATGGATCCTTTCATTTTTACTAAAACACCCGGAAGCTGTCTTTATTTTTTCTTCATCATAATCAAGACCTGTTATCTCCCGTTCCGGACCCGCAAACTGCAACATATAAGACATAAATCCATAGCCGCAACCAATGTCAAGCAATTTACCTTCTATTGGCAGCAGTTCATGAAACTGTTCATAATTATTTTCCAGTCTTAATTTCACCCGCAGATACCATTCCAGTACCGGGCCTTTGTACAAATAGTTGCGGATCAGTTGTTCCTTAAAATAAGCAGGTTGTTCAATCTTACGCCGGACTTCTTCATAGCGGGTTTTAAAATACCGGCTGATATTTTTTCCTCTTTCAGAATATCCGGTACCAAAACTTTTATCCTCCGGTGGAATTCTTGGTAAAAACAGTACCGTTATTGTTCCATCTTTTAAAAGCAGGTCACCTTTTGATTTCGAATAGCCGGTGCCGTGAAGAATAACGGGAAGAATATCCAATCCCAGTTTTTCAGCCATATAAAAAGCGCCTTTGTGAAAACGCTTTACAGAACCCTCCGAAGTTCTTGTCCCTTCCGGAAATACAACAATTGAATATCCTTTCTTTACCCGGTCAGCCAGCAAATCCAGGCTGTTGTCAGCGCCTTCTTCGGCCAATGGATAAAAATCAATCATTTGCACAGCCGGGCCAAATACTGGTGAATTCCATACCCTTTTATTGACAATCAATAGCAGCTTCGGGCTGAGCATGGTTGTAAGCAATACATCCAGGGAGGATTGATGGTTACAAATAATGATAGCCGGCTTTGCAAACTTCTCCCCCAATGGATTTATTATTCTTTTCTTTACGTTGGGCATACAATATACCACCGTCCAGCACAACTTTGAAACCAGTGTATGAAAAAGATATTTCCCTTTTTCCCGATTGAATGGATTCAGTTTTGTAAGCAACAAACCGATTGGCGTTAAAAATATACTGCCGGTTGCGAAATAAAGTGACGAAAAAGTGGACTTACACCAACTCCAGAACGTCCACGGAAAATAGTTTTCCCGGATCCGGTTTCTGATTAATAATGAAAATAAAAAAGGAATCAGCACCTGCGACATCAGCAATACACACAAAATACCGGTTACAGAAATAAACGCAATGGAGCGTAAGGCAGGATGCTTTGCAAAAATCAAAACACCCAACCCGGCTATCGTTGTAATGGCCGAAAGAAAAATGGATGACTTATAGGAAGACAGGTTCTTCTTCCCCGTTTTATATTCCTGCAACAAGCCATCCATGATAAACAAACTGTAATCATCGCCCAATCCGAATATCAATGCCGATACAATAATATTAATGATGTTAAATGTAATACCCATCATACCCATGATACCCAATATCCATATCCAGCTAATCAGCATCGGTATAAAGGAAACCATGGCCAGTTCTATGCGGCCATACGTCAACAGTAAAACAATGAAGACCAGCATAGATGTAAGCCATGCGATCTGGTTGAAATCGGCATTTACTATCTCGGTGAGACGGCTGGTAAGATATTGCCTGTCCAGCACCGTAACATCCTGCCGGTTGTCGAAGCGGTCAATCACGGCCTGCTTACTTTCCGCGGATGTTTTTATTAAGGTTACCACCGATGCATGTCCGGGCTTTTCAGTGATGTAATCATCTAAAAAATTCTTCCTGAAATCATCCAGCTCTTTTTTATCAACGGGTTCATACTTTTTAGTAAGCAGTTTGCTGAAATTATTAAATGCGGACGACGTAAATTTCAACGAATCACCCGCTCTTTTCAGGTTGGCCATCAGGTCCTGTTTCTTTTGATTTGTCCAGTAATTATTCCAATATACAATCCTCACTTTCTGTAAAGAATCAGATAAAAATAAAGAGGAAACGCCCGAATAATTATTTACATGATTTTCTTCTTTTAACTGCCCGATATCATTCAATAATTTCTCATTGTTTTCCAGGGCTTCGTCCAACGTGGCGCCTTCTGTAACGAGGTACACGGATTTTAAGGAATAGGCAGTTATTTTATTCAACTGGTCTTCCGCTTTTTTCAATGGGGCTGTCATGTAATTCATGCGCATCATATCTGGTTCGAAGCGGACCTTATTGGCATAGAAGAAAAAACCAATGGTCAAAGCTGCGATCAGGCCAATCAGCCATTTATTGTATTCGGGCCGTCCTTCCGCGATTTTATCGATCCATGAATCGGGCCGTACCTTTTGTTTTCCAGATTCAATAAAATGCGGTAAAAAAATTAAAGAGCAAAGTGAGGCGCCAATAAGGCTAAACCCCGCAAACCAGCCCAGGTCCTGCAGCATTTCCGATTTAACAAACTCAAGGCAAAAAAAACCGCCAATCGTTGTAAAACTGCCAATGGTCAATGGGAAAGAAAGGTCTTTAATCACCTGCCGTATATCCGGCTCATGCCGGTAATGATTAAAAACATGCAGGGAATAATTTACGGCGATCCCCAGTATCACGGAACCGGTTCCTAACGCGATAACGGAGATAGAACCTTTTATAAAGTAAACAGCGGCGAGCGAAAACAAGGCTCCGTATACAACCGGGATCAGTATCAGGAAGGGGGCCCGCTTCCTGCGAAAATAAAAACCGATGAAAAGAACCAGGAACACGATTGTAATGCCCTGTGTAAATAAAGTATCTTTTCTTAACTGTTGCGCATTGCCAACTGATACCGCGGAGGCTCCGAAATAAGATGCATTAATATTTTTGAATGAAGAATTTTGTAAATCATTTATAACGCTGTCTAAGGCGTGAAAGAATAAAATATTCTTCCCGGTATTAGCGGCGGGATAAATGGGTGTAATAAACAACAACAGGTGCATGTTGTCTTTTGTAATGATATAATTATCGTACAGCTCGAAGTTATCATCGTACTGTAGTTGCTGCAGTTTTTTTAACGCGATAAAAGAAATGCCCACGGGATCATTTGTAATAACACTTTTTAAAGCGATACCGGAAGGGGAACTTAAAAGGCGGATATCCTGTTCCAGGGTGGCTTTAATGTTTTGAGCAGCGATCAAGGTATCCAAGGAAACATAATCTTTTTCGGAAAGAAATACGGGCAGATGTTCCTGTATGGTCTGGAACAATTCCATGGAGAGCCCTTCATCCACTTTGTAATGAATGTTTTTTATATAGGGTGACGCATTCTTTTGCAGCCGGGTTACGAATGTATCAACATAGTTAATTAAACTGTCCGGCTGGACAATCGACGTATCATTAAAAGAAACAGTGACAACGAGTTTATCGGCAAATTTGGAATTCTGGAAAACCTGGTTTAGTTTTTCCGTCTTTGCGTCTTTGGGAATAATCGCTGAGATATCCTCAACAAAATGCACGCGTAGGGCAAAAAAGGCAAACGCCGGCAGGCTTAAAAAAAACACAACATACAATAGGATGCGGTTTTTTTTAAAATAATCAAATATGCCGGTGAAAATTTTTTCCATCATCGATGTGCTCAGGTAGCGGGGCTGGTTTTTCTTTTAAAAAATTTCAATAGCATAAATGTCAGCAGGCCAAATATTACTCCCGTCGTAATGGCTAACGTTATGCTCCCATAAATGTATTGCAAGAGATTGATCCGGATCGCTTCCAGTGTAATATGGCTGCTGAAGGGAACACTTACTGCATTGTGAGGCATCCAGGCCGTTCCCATTTTATAGCTGAGGAAAATAAGCAGTGGTATCATGGGTGGTACACTGATATTGGCCGCGATGATGACGAGCGTTTTATTCAGCTTCAATACAATCGCCAATGCTATTGCGGCGAGCAATTGAAAGCCCCAGATCGGTATAATGCCCATAAATACGCCAAAGGCAACAGACAATGCTTTGATATAATCCGGCTGTAAAGGGTTAAACAGGTGTTCCTTCAAAACGGTTTTCCAGTTTTTTTGATAGAATAAACGAAAAAAGTCCCGGGGCTTGATATATAAAAAGGTAATCAATACCA
>JAOQAL010000431.1 GCA_025963615.1 Chitinophagaceae bacterium
GGTGCCTGGTATAAAATGTAAAGAACCGTTTATTGAGTTCTTTACACTCCGCTTCCAAAACACCCAATACGGTATCCACTCCCGCCATTTTTAATTTTTCAATGCCTTTGCCGTCAACTTCTTTGAAAGGATCGCGGCAACCTATTACCACCTGAGGAATCCTTTTTTTTATAATCAGGTCGGTGCAAGGCGGAGTTTTTCCGAAATGGACACAAGGCTCCAGGGAAACATACATTACGGAATTGGGAATAAGGTCTATATCTTCCTCTTTCACGGAAGCAATGCAATTGACCTCCGCATGGGCTTCCCCATATTTTTGATGATATCCTTCGCCAATAATTCTTTGGTTGTGCACTAATACAGCACCTACCATGGGATTTGGCGCCACATATCCAGCGCCTGACCCTGCCAGTTGGAGGCAGCGCTGCATAAAAAAATCGTGGCTGGTTAATGATGAATCAGGGTTCATGTATCTGGCAAATGTAAAATATTTAAGTTTGCTTATGACGATTCAGGAAGCAAGGAAACTATTGACTGGAAATTTAGCCGGCATTTACGATTCCGGTGAAGCGGAAAACATTTCAGACTGGGTAATAGAACACGTTACGGGATTTGATAAAAAAAGCTGTATGGCTGACCCAAATACAGTGTTATCAACCCCGCAGGTTGAACAATTACAAAAAGCAACGGCACGATTGATCACCCAGGAACCGGTGCAGTATGTTTTAAATGAAAGCTGGTTCTGCGGATTTAAGTTTTACGTTGACAACAATGTTCTGATACCGAGACCCGAAACAGAAGAACTGGTGGAATGGATCATCAGCAATTTAAAATTCCCGCTCCAAAAATTCAATATCCTTGACATTGGAACTGGCAGCGGGTGCATTGCGATATCGTTAAAAAGAAAAATACGCAAAGCGGGCGTCTGGGGTTGCGATATAAGCGATGCCGCTTTAAATATAGCCCGGCTCAATGCAGAAACCTTGGGAGCCGAAATAAATTTCCTGCATATTGATTTCTTAAATACCAGTGAACGAAACAGCTTGCCGGCATTTGACATCATCGTAAGCAATCCGCCTTATGTTCCTCAAAAAGATAAAAAGCAAATGCATTCAAATGTACTGGACTATGAGCCGCATACCGCATTGTTTGTTCCTGATAATGATCCCCTGATTTTTTATAAAGCGATTGCTGATTTTGGCAAAACTCATCTAGCCGCAACAGGAAGTATATTCCTGGAAATTCATGAAGATTTTGGACAAGACGTTAAAAGTCTTTTTTTATCCAAAGGCTATTTAACAGCAGAAATAAAGAAAGATATGCAGGAAAGAGAGAGAATGATGAGAATAGTTTAGGTTTTTAGTTTGTTGTTAATGGTTTGCCCCTTGATAGTATACCCGACTGCTTTAGTAAACAATGCGCAAACCAAAAACCATACACAGTAAATAACCTTATTTCACATTAGCCACCACCTTTGCTCCTGCGCGTTTTGCGGCCTGCATGATCCTGAAGACTTCTCCGTAATATGATATGGTATCCGCATTTACCACCACGGAAGGAGTATCTAACGGTGATTTTCTTATCCGGGCTATTTCGTGATTTAAAATCGTATCAATATTATTCATGTCAATCGGCTTCTGGCCAAGGAAAATTTTCTGGTCCTTATCAATTGAAACCACGATATTCTGTTTGGATTTTGTATCCTTTGTTCCCCTTGGATTATTTACTTTCACCACATTGGGGTTTGCCATGGTAGTGGTAATTAAAAAGAACATCAGCAAAATGAAAAGAATATCATTCAACGAGTCTGTAAAAACCTCCGATTCGTTCTTGTGTTTTTTCCTGAATCTCATGTTCCCGGTTTAGTGTGTTGGTTCCTGTAATACATCCAAAAAGTCGGCGGCTGCAGCTTCCATCTTGTTTGAAGTCTTATCAATCTGGGTATTAATAACACTATAGCCGAAATACGCCATTAACCCTATCACCAGCCCGGAAATAGAAGTAATCAGTTTGGTATAGATCCCCTGTGAAATGGTGCCAATGGCCACTTCATTGGCCTGGTAAATATTTGAAAACAATTGCATCAAACCAATCAACGTCCCCACGAAACCAAAAATGGGGGCCGCTTTTGAAACAACCGCTAATATTCCCAGGTTTTTTTCCAGTTTGTACATTTCCAGTTGTCCCACATTATCCATGCTTCTTTCAATACTATCTATTGGCTTGCCGATACGCTGAATTCCTTTATCGATTATCCGCGCGACAGGATTATTGGTATTCTTGGCAAAACTCCTGGCTGCCGAAACATTTCCGCTCACAATGTGATCGCGGATGATATTCATAAAATTCTGATCAATCCTGGCTGCATTTCGTACCGCGATCGTCCGCTCCACAAATACATAAACTGCCAGCAGTAACATAACTCCCAGGGGGATCATAATCATCCCGCCCATTTGTATCAATTCAAAAAAACTCAGGCTGCCATCGCCGTTGGTATCGCCGGCTGAAACTGTATGAATTACTTTATTCGCCGTATCAACAATCTGTAACAGATCAATCATAATTCTTTATTTCGTTAAGTGCGTAAATGTAATCTATCGTGAAGGTAGCCATAATGTGTTTTTATCAACACTGTGTGAATGAACGAAAAAAAAGATGCCGCGTTGTGTGCGGCACCTAAGTTTTTGAGTTCTTTAACAACTAAAGAAGTTTAGCAGTTCAAATAGTTTAAGAGTTCATAACCAACTCCCTTTGCAGGGGTTTTCCCGTACTCATCTTACAACTCCTTGGCCCCGGCCTGCTTTACCATTAAAGCCTGGATCTGCTTCATAGTAGCTTCCATACCCACCGGGCTGCCATCCAGGAAGATTACATTGCCCTTACCATATTCCGCAAAATTCTTGATGGCTTCTGTCCACATGCTGAAAAGAATCACATTGGTGTCCAGATTGGCCTGTTTCATTTGCTCCGCCGCCTCCGTCATACCTTTTGCCACTTCCTGGCGGAAAAGTGCAACACCCTGGCCCCTTAATCGGGCGGCCTCTTTTTCTGCTTCCGCGGAGATTTTAATAGAATTACCCTCGGCTTCCGCTGCTTTGGTTTTAGTAATTAATAAGGCCTGGCCTTCATTTTCAGCAGCCGCTTTTAAATTATTAGAAGCAACTACTTTACTCATCGATTCCAGAATCACTTTATCAAAAGTGATGTCATTGATCTGCAGATCCTGCAAATGATAACCCCAGTTTTCCAGGGTATGATCCACCTGCTCTTTTACATACTCCACAATTTCCCGGCGCAAGCCGAGTACTTCAGCCTGTTTTTTGGAAGCAACATAGGTACGGATAGAGCCTTCCACAGTCCGTATTAATGCCTGCATCATATCCTTGTCGCTAACGAATTTGAAGGCCACCTTTTTTAACGTCTCCTCATCCTGGTTTTGTACCGAATACAATAACATGGACTTAAAATAAACATTGGCCTGGTCGCCAGTGATAGCCTGGAATTCCAGCTCTACGGAACGGTTCTGATAAGAAATTTTCTTGTATACCGTTTCAAACACCGGTATTTTAAGACGCAACCCCGGAAGAACGATACGCTGGTACTTACCAAACATGGTAATGATGCCAATATACCCCTGGTTAATAGTAAAGAAGGAACCCAGAAAAATAATGATGGCGATGATCAGCCACCAATAATGGGCGAGAAAGCTGCCAATATCCATATTTTAAAAAATTTGAAATGTAATGTACGACTTGTTGATCTATTCACTGATTTATAGAAAAATCGTTAGTGTATGAGTTGAACCACATAGGATATAGAACACATGGAGTTTCACATACATTCAGGAATAACAATCTGGAAAATCAAAAAGAATCTTTCATGCTATGTGTATTCTATGTTTTTCCTCCTATGTGGTTCACATGATGAAGTAAAAGATAAACGCGATAATTTCTTTTTATAAGAGCCTCTTTCTTGTTAGTGTCTCAGTTTGAAATTTTACATTTTTTCAAATAAATCATTTTGGGTGATATAGGTAACAGAAAATAATTAGCGGAATAGAAATTGTTACTGCACAAATTATTATAGTAATAATATATCGGGATAAAGGTAAAAAAAGTAGAGCACCCACATAGGACAAAGCAGAAAACAATGCCCTTAAAAGATATGGCCTGACAATTTCAATCATAGTACTTGACGGAATAATCGAAGAAGTTAATTCATATTCAGTTTGAAAAAATCGGCAATTAATCTTGCAATATTCAAGATTGCGGCGATCAAAAAAATATTTGCACCTCTTTTATTGTCTAATACCATCGCAATGGATTTAATCGCTATCCGCAAAATAATTGATTTCGCATCAAGGTTCTCTTGTAAGATTTTATTCGTGTACATAAATCAAAAGCTCAACCCTTCTTTTCCTGCCCTGGCCCGGAGTCGAGGTCTTGATGGAAGAAGATGGCCCTTGCTGCATTCCGTCAATTTTTATTTTGTTTTCTTCCAGGTTTAACTTTCTCCGGATATATTCTTTTACAAGAGCTGCTCGTTGCACGGCGATTTCATCCGTTGCAAATTCATCCCCGGTATCGCCTGCATAACTTCCAATCTCAGCATTGTCCAGCGTCCGGCTGGTAAGATTATTACAAAAGCTATCCAAGGCTGCATATCCGGCTTGTTGAAGATTGGATCTTCCTGTTATAAATTGTCCGTCCTTCAACACCAGTTTTTCTGTTTTATATATCCGGGTCAGTGATAGTTTGGGCGGCTCAGCTATTTTATTCTGGGAACGATAGAACCGCACATACCTTTCAAAAAATTCATGACGGTCGTCTACCTGGTAAATAACCATTTTTGCTTTTTCCCAATCCCCACACAATTTTTCGTCGGGGTTCAGCGGACTTAATGACACCCCATCCAGATAGACAAAAAAATGAGTTTCCAATGGCAACCCGGTTTCTCCATTTATATCTCTTTTGGAAAAATTTGCGATCGTTAGATATTTTTCATTCCCAGTTGCCGTATAAGCAAAAGTAATCTTTTGCCAACCGGTATTGCCTGGCACGGGTTTATTTTCATCAATAACGTAGGCTGTCGGTTCAATTTTATACAGCAGGTTTTTATCCAAAATAAAATCATAGGGCGTAAAGTAAACACCAATACTATCAAGGATATTATTTGCTGATTTCAGAAAAAACTGCAGCCGGTATTTATTTCCTGTACGCAGGTTACAAAGTAATTGGGTGCGCGTATAAGACCGCTGGTATTTATTGCGGGTGCGGCCGGCTTCGATAGCGAGATAATGGCTTCCCTCCTGTGCAAATCCCGAGTCAATAAAATAATTTTTGAAGCCGCCGGTATTGCCAAACCACCCCTCCGGCGCACAAGGTTCATGATATTCGGTGCAGATATTCTCATCCTCAAAACCGCCATTCACCAGCAGGTTCTGTGAAGAAGATAGAAAGGGAAAAAGAAATGATAAAAAGACGATAAACCGCTTCATTAATACCTAAACGAATTTTAAGACAAATCAATATAACAGAATCCATCAAACTTTTTTTCACCACGCTTGTTTTTATCCTGTTATGAGTTTAAAATTAAGTGTTCTTGATCAGACGCCGATCCGTAAAGGCAGTAATGCCACCGAAACGCTGCAGGAAAGTATTGAACTGGCAAGGCTTGCTGACCGCCTGGGCTATACGCGCTACTGGATTTCCGAGCATCACAATACGACCATGCTGGCTGCTGCGGCCCCTGAAGTTTTACTGGCCAGGTTGGGCGCTGAGACAAAGAATATCCGCTTAGGCTCCGGCGGTATTATGCTGCCCAACCATAGTTCGCTGAAAGTGGCGGAAAATTTCCGGCTGCTCGAAGCACTATATCCCAGCCGCATTGACCTGGGTATCGGGCGGGCGCCCGGTGGCGACCGGGCTACTTCGCAATTGCTGAATCCCTCCAACCAATTTGATCCAAAAGAATATATACAACAGATCCGGGAGATTTCTGATTTTATGACGGAGTCGCCCACACCCCATAACATGAATGGCAAAATAGTGGCCATTCCATCCATTGACACATCACCGGCGTTATGGATACTTACATCCAGTGGGGAAAGCGCTTTTCTTGCTGCCCATTTTGGTATCGCTCTTTCCTATGCGCAATTCATTAATCCGGTGGGCGGGCCCGAAGCGATCCGCGTTTACAAAGAGAAATTTATTCCTTCTAATCAGTTAGCAACACCGCAGACAAGTGTTGGCCTTTTTGTTTTTTGTTCTGAGAGTGAAGAAAAAGTGGAACAGGCAAAGGCCATGATGAACTATCGTTTTCTGAGCTTTGAAAATGGAAACTACAACAAAGTCTTTTCATACGAAGACATAAAAGACTACGAATATTCCGCTGCGGAAAAACAACGGTTGGCTTATCATCGTAACCGCTTTAAGGCAGGCACACCGGATGTCATTGAAAAAGAGCTTACCACACTCGCTGAAACATTCGATACAGATGAAATAGTTATTGCCACATTCGCGGATAAAAAAGAAGACCGGCTGCACTCTTATGAATTACTGGCAACACTAATGGACGCTAAAAAAAGAGACGCTAAGGGGGCGCTAATAGTTAACGATGATAAAAAGTGTTAATAAAAAGGTGATAGTAGCGCAAGGAAAAGTAAAAAATTGAAAAGATGTTTCTCATTCTAAGTAGTATTTGATTGACGCCGGTTAGCATGAATTTTCTTCCCAATCAGCAACTATTAGCGTTCATTAGCAACAATTAGCGTCTATTAGTGTTTCCCCTGCCACATTCGCCGATAAAAAGGAAGACCGTTCACACTTATGAATTACTGGCAACACTAATGGACGCTAAAAAAAGAGACGCTAAGGGGCGCTAATAGTTAACGATGATAGAAAGTGTTAATAAAAAGGTGATAGCAGAGCAAGGAAAAGTAAAAAATTGAAAAGATGTTTCTCATTCTAAGTAGTATTAGATTGACGCCGGTTAGCATGAATTTTCTTCCCAATCAGCAACTATTAGCGTTCATTAGCAACAATTAGCGTCTATTAGTGTTTCCCCTTTTCCTCCCACACCTGCACCAACTGCACAAGCACTTCAACAGATTTTTGCATATCCTGTATGCTGATATATTCATGCTTGCCATGGAATGCCATTTCACCGGTAAAAATATCCGGGCAAGGCAGGCCCATAAAGGACAGCCTGGAGCCATCCGTTCCGCCTCTTGCACTTACTTTTTTAAATTTTACATCCGACCTTAACATAGCTTCTGCAACATAAGCCTCCATCTGAGAATAGTTGACCAATACCTCTTTCATGTTCCGGTATTGTTCTTTTACTTCAAACTCATATGAAGCGCCTGGGTATTTTGCAACAGCTTGTTTAGCGAATTGTTCCAGCCTTGTTTCATGCGTTTTTAACTGCCGCGTTTCAAAATCACGGATGATGAAATCTATTTTTGCTTTCTCCGCGATACCTTCCATATGCACCGGATGTACAAAGCCTTCGCGATCTTCCGTTGTTTCTGGTGAAAATGTATTTTTTGGTAAAAGATCTAAAAAAGTCCCCGCCACTTTCAACGCATTAACCAGTTTGTTTTTTCCATAACCCGGGTGCGCAATAATTCCATGAAAGGTTATGGTTACTCCATCGGCGCTGAATGTTTCATCCGTATAGGAACCCCTTTCTCCTCCATCCAGGGTATAACCAAAACTGGCGCCCAATTTTTTTATGTCTACCTTATTCACCCCACGTCCAATTTCTTCATCC
>JAOQAL010000454.1 GCA_025963615.1 Chitinophagaceae bacterium
GGAGCAGGGTCAGTTTACACTGGAAGAAGTGATTCATGGTATCTGTGATAAATTAGTAGCCCGCCACCAACATATCTATGGGTATGTTAAAGTCGAAAACTCGTAAGACGTAAAACGTAACTGGGAGAATCTTAAATTAAAAGAAGGTAAAAAGTCGGTATTAAGCGGTGTACCTCCTTCCATGCCAGCCATGGTAAAAGCCATGCGGCTACAGGAAAAGGCCAAACAGGTAGGATTTGAATGGGAACGTAAAGAACAGGTTTGGGAAAAAGTAGAAGAGGAATCAAGAGAACTCCGGGAGGCTGTGGCGGATGGTGATCAAAACAAGATAGAAGATGAATTCGGTGATCTTGTATTTTCGCTGATCAATTACGCACGGTTTTTGCATATAGATGCCGAAAATGCACTGGAACGAACCAATAAGAAATTTATCAGCCGGTTTACCGGGATGGAACAAAAGGCGCTCGCTGCCGGCCGCAATCTGAATGAGATGACCCTGGAAGAAATGGATGCTATCTGGAACGCCATCAAACAACAGCAGCAATAATACGTGAAACGGTTTTTAAGATATACTTTTTTCAGTAGGTACACGCTGCTTCTGGCTGCCGTGTTGCTGTTTTGCCTTTCGTATGTCTTTAACACTTATTATACAAACGTAACTTCTGTATCCAGGGAAAAAAAGTTGCTCGAAAAATATATTCACCGGCAGCAACAGGATTTTGCCGATCTTTTGCACGATACGACGTTGTTGCGTAAACTTATTCAAAAGGATGAGTCACTGGAAGAATTTCAAAAACTGGAATCCAGGCCTTATGGTTTTTTTCTTTCTGTGGAAAATGTGAGCGGAGACTTTAATGTGCTTTTCTGGAACAACCAGTTGATTTTACCAAAGCCAGGTAATTATAACCTGCCGGATGGTGAATCATTTCAAAAACTGGATAACGGGTATTATGTGGTGGAAAAAAGAACCGTGAAGGTAAATGACATGAGCAACAATGTTATCGCCTTCGCTATGATACCGGTGCATTTTGATTATTATGTTGAAACGGCTGACTTACCAAAAGAATTTGCACACAGCAAGACGGCAGAGCAAAAAATATTAATAGCAACCAAGCCAACAGCCAATCCCATTCACTCGTTATCGGGAAACAGGTTGTTTTATATAGACAAAAAAGTATATGTTGCCATTCCGTACAACGACGTCATTACGTTGTTGTTTCGCCTAGGTGGCTTGTTCCTGCTATTGCTTTTCGTTCATCTGGTGGCGGAAACGCTGGCCCGTAGCACGCGGGTTTGGAAGGCTATCACTTTTATTACCGTGTGCCTGGTGCTTATCCGGGTTATCATGTACCAATGGCCTTCCTTGCTGAACCAGCGGCAATTTGCCATTTTTGATCCATCTATTTATGGTGCGGATGTTATACAAAAATCACTGGGGGATCTTTTGATTAATGCCATTGTGTTCTGTTGGATTGTAGTATTTACCTGGTCGAAAATTTCTCACAAAGCAAATTTCGGAGTCCTTAGAACTAAAACATGGAAATGGGTAGTCGGGGCATTATCATTAATCCTTTTGATTTTATCTACATTCCTGCTGGCCGATACCATCCGGGGCCTGGTAGCGGATTCACTAATATCTTTTAATGTCACCGATTTTGACAGTCTTAACTTTTACAGTGTGGTGGGATTTATTGTGCTTGCCTGTCTTTCATTGGGGTATTATTACTTTACACAGATTTTATTCAGGTTGATATTCCCGGTATTTGAAGGCCGGGCCGCCGGGCTCGTTTATTTTGCAATTGGGGTTAGTGGTTTAAGTTATCTTACTACCCTCCAGGCCGGGCCATTGGTTCTTTTTTTCCTGTTTGTTTTAATATGGCTGGTTATCTATACCTGGATCATCAGCAGGCAGACCATTATTTTCAATCGCTTCCAGATTAACATTGCGGGTATCCTTTTCTGGATTTTTGTTTTTTCAGCATCTATTTCATTGCTCATTCTCAAAGAAAACCAGGTGAAGGAATGGCAAAAACGAAAAAATATTGCGGAAAAATTTTCGGAAAAATTCGATGAAACCCGGCAGAAGGAACTGAATATCGCCATGCGGTACCTGGATAACAATTTCCTGGCAGCCAATTTTTACCGTTTTCGCAATGCAGACAGCAGCAAGATTTTTAAAGATAGTATTATTAAGGAAACCTATATCGGGGGTTATGGCAGCAATTATGATACAAGGGTTTTTGTATTTGATAAAGATAGACAGCCTTTAAATAATAACGCCCCGGGTACGTATGACGCGCTGAATACTATTTTAACAGTACAGGCAAAACCCATTGAAGGGATCCCGGACCTCTATACGTATGAAACATCCTTTGATAAGTTAAATTATATAACGAGAAGGCATGTAAAGGATAAGATGAATAATGAGTTCGGCGATGTTTTTATCATTTCCATTCCGAAAAAGTATGGTAATGAAACCATGCTTCCGCAACTATTTAAACAGGATGATCAGAATGATGTGGAGAATTCGCAGGTCTATTCTTACGCTTTGTACAGCAAGAACGAATTAATCGCCTCCTCTTCCAAGTACCCCTTCGTTACATCGCTGCGGAATACAGAGATTCCAACGGTCGAATTTGAGAAAAGGAAGAACGGGGACTACACCGAAATGTGGTACAAAGATATTAATGAAAAAGTGGTTGTTATTGCGCGCAAGGAAGATTCGCTTATTGAATCAATTACGCTTTTCTCTTATATATTCTGTTCTTTTCTTTTTATGGTATCGCTGGTGCAGTTGGTATCA
>JAOQAL010000462.1 GCA_025963615.1 Chitinophagaceae bacterium
AAGCTCAGTTGAAAATGGAACCTGCAGAATGGCCATGCCGGGCGATCTCAACACCCGGAAGATTTCTTTCATTGCCAGCCTGTCATCGGGAATATGTTCAAGGATATGATTCCCTATTACCAAGTCAAAATAATTCCCCGCATAGGGTAGTTTGGTTGCATCGGCTTCCCTGATATTCGGGTCAATATTTTTATAAAAGCCAGGCATCAGATCAGCTGTTTCAACGCTGGCTTTTGCAGACAAAAATGTGTATATATTTTTTTCCGGAGAAAGATGGAGTACTTTTTTTTGTTGTAAATCTACTTTTTCAAGCATCGCAAGTACCAGCCGGTCCCGGGCTACGGACAAACAGTTTGGGCAAATGATATTTTCACCGTAACCAGCTATGACCGCATGATTTTGAATGGCTGCCCGGTTAATTGCTGAAGGGTATGCTGGGGCAAACTTGGAATAATAATTCCCGCAAACATTGCATGTAAATATTTTTTTTTTGAATTTTCTATACCGGAAACGTAAATATCTTTTTTTACTACTGAACATCAGTTGCCTGTAAAACAACTGCAACGGATGATAAAGATTGGCTGCTTTTAATATTTTTTTCAGAAACTCTTTCATGTTTCTCTTTCCTGAAGTATTTTTTCCGCTATCACCAGGTCCATTGGCCGGGTAATTTTGATATTTGTCTCTTCGCCGGAAATAATATTTATTTTAATTCCGGTATTTTCCACCACACTCCCTTCGTCAGTAAACAAAGAAGTATAATCCTGTTTAAAGCCTTTTATAAGCATCTCACTAAGAAAAGTTTGCGGTGTTTGGATGATGAACACCTTATTCCTGTCAATTTGTTCGTTGCCGGAACCCGTTGCGATACGAATGGTATCGGTAGCGGTAATAGCCGGTACGGCGTTTCCTTTTTCGATCGTGGCTTCATAGCATTGCCGGATCAATTTAGTGGTAACGAGACAACGTACCCCATCATGTACAAATACAACACTTGGTTCTTTTACGAACTTCAATCCATTCTTTACAGAATGGAAACGGGTCTCCCCCCCTGTCGTAATATTAATTTTATGCGTGGGGAAATCTTTCACGAGATTTTCTCCCGCTTCAAGGTGATTTGGCGGCAATACAAGAATCATCTCCAGATCGGAATAAGCCTCTGTAAATGCCTTGATGCTGTGCCATAAAACCGGTCTACCTTGTAACAATAAAAATTGTTTGGGAATATCGTTACCCATGCGTAAGCCCGACCCGCCGGCAACTATTATTACATATTTATACATTGGGAACCAAGATAATGATTATGGCAAATGAAAAATAAAAAATTCTGCAAGCCTCAAGCTATAAGCTACAAGACCTGTAGTTCAATAACTTTCCCAAGTCTTGCAGCTTGTAGCTCACAGCTTGCAGCTCGCAGCTTGAGGCTTGCAGCTTGTAGCTTGAGACCTTTCCTGGTTTATTTTGCTGGTCCGAATGTGCCATTGGCTATGTCCTTAACGGTACCTAGCCAGAACGCGATATTTTTTCGTTGCCAGGTATAGGTTACCGCCACCGTATCACCATAACTGATAACAGCAGGGTATGAAAATTCATCATCCCCTTTGCCATCTTCTATATTCAGTTGCTTAGGCCATGTTTTTCCATTATCATAAGATAAAGCCAACAACAAAGGCGCCCTGTCGCCGTCATTCCGGTTATCAGGATTATAAGCAAGGGCCAATACCCCCCCAGGCAGCCTGGTTAAATCAATGCCACTATTGGGATTGGGCAAGCTTGTTTTGTAAACAGGAGTCCAGGTTTTTCCATAATCTTTAGAATCGCTGCGGCAAATAAAACCAATATTGCTTCGCAACAGCATGTGGATATTACCGGGGGAAGATTCCCAAAGTGTTGGTTGTATCAGTTCTTTATTCCGCAATGCAGTATCTCCCAAAGAAAGATATGGAGAGGGCGTCCATGTTTTTCCATTGTCATTACTACGATCCACGAAGACATGATATCCTTTCTCTTCATGAGATGAACCTGCCAACCAGGTTCCATCAGAAAGAATAACCGGTTTATTTTTTACAGGACCCCGGCCACCCTTATCGCCAATTATTAACTCATGAGCGGCATTCCAGGTTTTTCCATTATCATCTGACGTTTGCACCCATGTTTCCCATGTTTCAATTTCTTTACCTGCTTTAAAAAACAAAAATATTTTGCCAGTAGGGGATTGAAAGAGTACCGGGTTCCAGTGAGGGTCATTCCTGATTTTTGCAACTTCACGGGGAGGTTCCCAGTTACCCCGCACACGTTTAGATAGCCAAATCCCTACATCATCATTTTTTTCTTCCGTTCCACCAAACCAGGCGGCAACAAATTCTCCGTTATTCAGATGCAATTTGGTGGAAGCATGGCATTGTTTAAATCCATGGTTATCCCCGAAAATGAATTCTTTAACCGGAAAGGATGTAGCAACTGCCGTTTCTTCTTTTTTTCCTGTTTGTTGCTGTCCTGGCGATGAACAGCCCGCTAAAAAAATAAAAAGAACTAACCGTACAGCTTGCGCGATTGATTTTATCATAATAAAATAATTAAACACTATCACTAATTAATCATTTTCAAATAGCGGCCCATCCAATACGGGAGCAACCAAAAAACCGGTTCCCGTTCCATATCAGGATAACCATTTACGGCCAGCCAGGGATTTTTATCCCAGCGAACCGCCACGCGGATGTCTGGCGGGGGCAATTCACTAACCTGCAGGTCATTCAAAACCGGCTGATGCACAATTTTTACATCTTCCCGCTTGGTATGATCCACGCTCCAATCAATCAGATCCAGCGGCGTATTTTTTAAAAAATCAACTGAAGCTGCCAGTTCTACTTTTGCATTTCTGGCATAACAATATAAAAAATTAATCAAGGGGTTTTTATCGTTCCGGCGTTTCTCCATCCATTGATCCAGGTGCTTTTGATAAAAGGCATGCAGCTTCGGATCGCTTTCACAATGAAGCAGTATAGGATACAAATAAGCTTGCATGGTTACATCGTAATAGATGAACCAGGCAGGATCCTGGTTAAGAAGATCCGCCATATTATCAAGATATTTTTCTTCTTTAATCAACCGCAGGTAATGTTGCTGATATTTATTATCACCGGTCATATAAAAAGCCAGTTTCAGAAAAGTTAAAAGTTCCATTGAGTTTTGACTTTTGTCGGGTCCCCATTCAGGATCACGATTCAGTTTATCTGGCGACCAGACAGCCCATCTGGTATGCGTGCCATCAACATCTACCATGTTGTAATTATTGGCAATGATATGATCTACTAATAAAGCAACATGCTTGCGCACCACCTCTTTTCCGGCTTCATCCGCCACCAGTTGATAATAAAAAAAATAGCCCATCATATGGCCGCACCATTCATCGCTGCTGGCATCCCCTTTCCAGAGCCATTTACCATCTGCTGATTTTCTCCAGCGGGTTTCAACCGGTTTATAACGTGGTTCTTTTACCAATTCTTCTGCCAGTTCTTTCTTAGAATAATTCCGGTTTGCATCATGTACCCGGTATTTCCAGTCAACAGGAATCATAGACCTTGCAAAAAAGCCATCACCACCGGTAACTTCCTGCAGCTGTTTTAAAAAATAAAATGCCTTTTGCGCTTTCTCTTTTGCATCACTGCTCCCGGTAGCGGCATAGCGAAAACTTTCCATGGTAAGATAGTTGCCGGTAAACTCGCCATCATTGTCATCGTCATCAGGTTGCCAGGAACTGATATCACCAGGAACCGTCAAATGACATTGACCAGCTATCCATGGCTCCCGGATATGTCTTTTCATCAGTATGTCATAGAAATAATTTTGCTTTTCAGCAAGATTCATTTTTCTTTTTTTGATTGCACTGACCCCATTGGCCGTTGCAATCCATGCATTACCTTCTTTATCAAAAGCAACATCTTTCACCTTATCATCCAGTAACCAACGACGCGTAAACAGGAGAGAATGGGTTCCATCTTTCAGGTATCGCACTACGCCGACCTCGGTACCTATCCACATCACTCCATCCGGAGAACGTTTTACACAATTAACATATACTGAAGGACACCCTTCTTCCGGCCGTATCACTTTTTCCTTTTTTTCGTGATCAAAAACCGTTACACCACCTAAACCAGCGGCCCAAAGTTTTTCATTTGCATCGAGCGCCACGCCTTTAACATAGGCGCTCAACAATACATTCTTGCCCTGAAAATATTTTGTTGCCCCAGCATTACAATGGTATAAGCCTACATCAGTGGCAATCCATATTCCCTCCTTTCCATCCGATACCACACTCCTGACAGACCTTGCTATACGATAGTCTTTTTTTACAAATGTTTTTCCGTCAAAAAGCCAGACGCCACCGGGACCTACCGCATACATACCTTCTTTAGCATTGCAAATAGCGGAAACAGGACCTTCTGTCCCCGTTATATATTTAACCTCATTCTTTTGCGAACGAAATACTCCCTGCCACGTACTGACCCAAACATTATACTGTTCGTCTGTTGCTACTGCAAAAGCAGGACCTTTCTCCGTTCCTGAGAACAACTGTTGCCAGGAGGTTTCCCCTGCATTCTTCGTAAATACTCCCGCGGCAGTGGCGATCCATACCTTCGAATCATTATCAACAGCGATACTTCTCACTTCGTTTTCCACCGCGCTCTTCCCTACTGGATAGGCTTCATGATATTCCTGCCAGAAAGCTTCATCCTTCACTTGTTGCGTATGACCAACCGCTGCGATCGTCACAAAGAGAAAAAACAAGACCGGGTATTTCATACTGAGATTTTTTTATTGCGATCAATGATTGCTTAAGGTTAAACAAACTGGCATATAGCCAACCGACAGCGAGATTGTTTGTATAACATCAGGGCCTGATTTAGAACAAAGGGAACAGCGCTTTTAACTTAAATCTTTAAAAATATTTTCTTCTTATACAAAATATAAACAGGAATAAAACAAAGCAAACAAAAAGACAAGGCCCATATTAATGAAATAATTTCCTGTGGTATGCCGCTGGGCAGTACGGCATTTATTATAACCTGGTTTGCGCTTACCCCCTTCTGCCCACCCCATTTCAGGAATAGGAGATCAGAAAAAATATCGGCTACGAGGTAGGCAGCTATTGCATTAGAGCCATAGATCATAGCGAACTTTCCCCATTTTTTATAGCCCAGCATATCAACGACAAAATATAAAGAGGCCAGTATCATGGCGGCGAGGCCGGAAGTATACAATACAAAGGAACTTGTCCATAGATTTTTATTGATCGGGAAAAACCAATTCCACCCATTACCCAATGCAAAAGCCAAAAACCCCGCGAGGAATAACCATATGATTTTTCGCTCCGCTGTTTGTTTACTTAAAATAATTTGTCCGGCAAGCATGCCGTTAATACCTGTTACCACTGCGGGGAATGTGCTCAATATCCCTTCCGGGTCCCAGGTCCCCTGGTACATTCTTCCCGGAATGACGATGGCATCCAGCCAGGCTGCAAGATTTTTTCCGGGTTCCATCACCGGATATCCATATCCCGGCACGGGAATCAACGTCATGACAAAACAATAGGACACTAATATCAATGCGCCAAGCGTTGCCTGGAATTTCCAACTGGTGTAAAGAAATAATAGCGCTGAGAAAAAATAAACGATTGAGATACGTTGCAATACCCCGGGTATACGCACATTGGAAAAATTAAAAAGCGGAAGAATACTTAAAAACATTCCCAGGATAAAAAGTATAACCGCGCGCCTGCAGATCTTGCCAATCATTTGTTTTTTGGGAATGCCTTTGGCAAGCTGCTTTGAATACGATAAGGCAACCGATACACCCACCATGAAAATAAAAGAAGGAAACACGTAATCGGTTGGTGTAATACCATTCCATTCCGCATGCAACAAAGGAGCATATACTCTTGAATGAATACCCGGCTCATTCACCGTTATCATCGCAGCGATCGTAAGCCCCCGGAAGATATCCAGGGCCAGTAACCGTGAATTGCTTTCCGTGCTGGTATTCCGAAGTGGCTGATGCATTTAAATGATTTTATTATTACGAGTGAATTTTAAAATTCCTATCGCCCGGCCGATTTTATTAATTTCTCTATCGGAATCACTACCTGCAGATCACATCGGCCACCTTGCTCTTTTGCATTTTTAAAAAGGGTTTGCTGTTGCTGCAGCCAGTTATTATCTGCCGTTTGGTGCTGATGAATTAATCCGATGGCTTCCAGCCCGGCCGTTGCCATCCTGGAAAGATTTTCTGACAACGATTCTGCTTCTTTTAATACCGGAGAATTATGCAGGGTCATTAAAAACAGGTCATGATTTTCTTTCCACAGCACTAATTGTTCTGTTATTTTTTTTTCGAGTGAAGGGGATGGACTAACTAAGAAGGAATCTACCAGTTGCGTAAACATCCTGGGCAGTGGCTGATCCGGCGTCGCCACATCAGCCAGTTTCGTGTAGGGCGAAAAAACGGTGTACATGGTATCGCCCTGGTTACGTTCATATATTTTCAAGGGTTCAATAACATCCACCAATGTTTCCAGCGCTTTGGTATCATACCCATTGGCCAGTTTCCTTAGTAGTGCCGGTTTAAAGGACAGGTGTCTTAGTCCGATTGCATCTAAATTCAAACTGGCAAAATCCAACCGGCGGTACATGTCATTTACGTTATTCACCTCCTGTGGCGACCATAGCCGTTCCGCAATAGCAGCCGTTCTGGGCCAGATCCTTGAATCCACTGTTTCCGGGGTTACATGTTCGCTCCACATGGTAGCTTCGCCACCCAACACCCTCTTTGCTTCTTCCTTTGTAAGGTCTATATCTTTTGGTAATGGATCATTTAAATAATGAAAGCTGGCTGGTTGAATTAAATCAATATAATACCCGTATGACAGGATGGCCTGGTATCCATTCCGGATGGATTGATAGTAGGCCTCATTCCCACGCCAGGATTGAATCACGATATCTTTCGGCACACCGGGTTGTAATATTTCATCCCAACCCATCATGGTTTTGCCATTCTTCTTTAGGATGGGAAGTATGCGCTTATTAAAATAAGTTTGCAAATCCATGAAAGCATTCAACTGATGGGCTTTCATGAAGGATTTAATGTGCGGCGTTTTTTCCCAGTCTTTACCCGTATTCTCGTCGCCCCCAATATGAAAATATTTATCCGGGAAAAGAGAAGCCATTTCTGAATATAACTTATCAAGAAACAGATATACCTTTTCATTGGTAGGATCCATTACCGGATCGAATACACCAAAATAACGTTCAAGCTCATACGTTTTTTTTACACTACCGAGTTCGGGAAAAGCATGCAGTATGGCTGTCGTGTGCGCCGGTGAAACAAACTCAGGTACCACCCGGATTCCCAGCTGCCCGGCATAACGGACTATTTCGCGGATATTTTCTTGTGTGAAATAAACGCCATTGGAACTTTCCATCTGCAATTGCGGAAACACTTTCGATTCAACCCGAAAAGCCTGGTCATTGCTTAGGTGGAGATGAAGTGTATTTAATTTAACCGCAGCCATACCATCCAGCGTTCTTTTAATTACGTCCATCGGCATAAAGTGCAGTACCACATCCAGCATTAAACCGCGCCATGCAAACCTCGGTTCATCCATAATAACCACTCCCGGGAAGTAATAGCCGTTTTCATCCACGCTAACCAGTTGCATCAATGTTTCCAATGCATGTATAGCACCGAGATCTGTTTCGGCCGTAATAATTACCTGTTGCTGACTTGTTTCGATGGAATAATTTTCATTTTCATGTAATTCCAGTTTCCCCGGTCGTTTTACTTTTATCAGTAACGGCGATGAGACATCGTTGTCCCTTGTTGTTACAAAACCTTGTTTATCCAGGAAGAAACCGGTTTTTTCTCCCAGGCGCCGTATGAAACGGCTGGCCTGTGTATATAAACGCTGATCCGGTCTACCGGTAACAGCCACACGAAATTTTTGTGTAATGGGAAAACGCTCACCGTTCGTAATTATGCGGGATGGCACGGGCATCAGGTTGCGGGTGTTATCTACCTGTGCCGAAGAGGTAAAGAAAGATAGAAAGGCAAATACTGTAATGCAATGTATTTTCATTACCGTCTTTTAATGTTCTGTCAGTTGCGGCTGCCACCCTAAACTCCCGGGATCGTTGAGTTTTCTTTACCTTCTAACTTCATAAAGAGCAACAGCAGCAGGGGTGATGAAACCCCTGCAGCTGCATGATCTTTGACTCTTATCGTTCTGTTATCTGAAAAACCAGGTTCTGCTTATTGCAACAACCACATTTTTGAAAATTGATTATCCACTGCAGGTGACAAAGTAGCTACTCCTGCATTATAAGCATCCACATTTTGTCCAAGTTCCGCTCCCGGATAAATGAATCGTAACGGGAAGGGATAAGTAGTTAATAGTCCATTATTAAAGATATTGGGCAATTGTGTTCTGCGGATATCCAGGTAGGCTTCTGAAGCCACCATGAATAAAGCCAGCCATTTCTGATCGGCTATTTTTACCAGGTTGCCGTTATCATCCCCTGGTAATGTAATGCCTGGCTGGGCAAGATACGGGGTGATCTTCGTGTCAGGTATACCCCACCGCTCCATGCTTAATGTAATGCCATTACGGTAGTAAGCATCTACATCTCCGGTGATCAATCCCTTTACGGCTGCTTCAGCAAGAATAAACTGCACTTCATCACTATTCATGATAGTAGCTCTCAGTAACGGGTGTACATTTTCCCTGAATAATTGTGAAAACCTGGATACTTTAAAGTTCCCAAAAATTCCGCCGTTGGCGATGTCGTAATGGCCATTGCCATTTAAAAAATCTCCATACATTCCCGGGATAAAACCAACATATATTTTATTTGAATCCAGGAGGTTGGCTGATTGAGCCGCTATATCAGGGTTAGTCCTGTCAATATATTCCCAGGTAGATTCATCTGTAAATCCATTCGCATCGGTCGTTGTGATTGTAACTCCATCCAGGGCTGGATTACTGGTCCATGGTTTTTCAACTGGTGCAAACCAGATGGGTAGCCGGGGATCATTCAGATTATTTAATTTATCCGCCAGGGTTTTAGCAGGTCTTCTCCTGTCAAACTCTGTGTAGTCCCAATTTAATCTTCCTCCTCTCCAGGAGTTATCTCTTGTTGTACCGATGAAAGGAATAGCCGCGTTATCCTCATTGTCTGTAAAGATGGGCGTTGCGGTGGGATTATTTACAATGGCAGTCATTTGCGCTCCCACATCAGCGATCTTTTTAGAGGCGCGCATTAACAAACGAAGCTTTAATGAATTGGCGAACTTTTGCCATTTTACTTTATCTCCGGCATACATCAGGTCATAGGTGGG
Source organism: Chitinophagaceae bacterium (assembly GCA_025963615.1). Taxonomy (GTDB): domain Bacteria; phylum Bacteroidota; class Bacteroidia; order Chitinophagales; family Chitinophagaceae; genus JAFDYH01. The sequence goes on from JAOQAL010000462.1 coordinate 9,391, forward strand.
AGATACGGATTCTGTGCCTTCTTTGATCAGCGTATTGGCTTCACTGAGTTCTGCCAGCAACCCCGTATAAATATCTGCTTGCTTATCATATTTCGGATACAGTATTCCTTCCCTTCCTTTAAGTGCTTCGGTATAATAAATATCCCCATAAAAGTCAGTCATGAATGAAAATAATAACGACCTGAATATTTTAAAGATTCCTTTGTGAGTCGTGGAGCCTCTTTTATCAGCCAGGCCAATAGCACCATCTACCAGTTTCAGGATATTCATGGCAGCATACAGGTCGTCGACGGGGTATTTAAAATTCTGGTAATAATTATCGCCACCCTGAAAGTTTCGCTCCATGTATTGAACAGCGCCGGGAAGCCTGCTATTATCATATCCCATGCCCTGGTAAAACAAGGTGGTTTGTTTTATTATAGACGATAACAGGAAAGGATCATTCACATCTTCTACTGCATTTAATTGCTGCTGGGCATCGTAAGTCCGCAATGCATCTTTGCCGCAAGAAGCAAAGCAGGATAACAAGACCAGCGCGCCTAATTTTTTTATAAATGATTTCATGTCTTTATTTTTTATTGTTTTCTATTGTCACATGGAATTCGCCACCAATATTCACCGGTTGGTAAGAATCATTTCAATGGCTTATTTCATATTTTTTTATTAAAAGAGAAAATATTAAAAACCAACTGAAAGTTTGAAACCATAGGACCGTATACTTGGAAGCGTAGCCCTTAGAACACCCTGGTCAGTACCTACCCCCTGGAATGCGGATTCAGGATCTTCATGACGGCCGGACTTATTCCATTGAAACACATTTCTTCCAATTAGGGATAATGTCAGGTTCTGAAGTTTATACTTGCTGATCAATGCATTCGGTATTGTATAAGCCAATGAAATTTCTCTTAATTTGAAATTGGTAGCATCGTATGTCCTGGTCGAGGTGAAATTCCAGATCACATCTCCATAACTGTTAGTTGG
>JAOQAL010000499.1 GCA_025963615.1 Chitinophagaceae bacterium
TTACTCTGCCATGCTCATCAATCAATTTCAGGATTTGCTGCCTGAGTTTGTGATTTACAGCGCGGAGAACTAATGCTGCTTTTTTAAGATTATGCAGATCGATTTTCAGGATAAGGCCGTTGCCCGATACTGCATTAAGTGTAAATTCTGAAGTATTCATACATACCTCTGATTTAGCTTCTGTTAAAAAATAAGACTGACCTTACAAAAATAACAAATAGCCTGATCCAATAAGCCGAAAAGTTTTGTTATTTGGACTGTTTATTAACGGTTAATTACCGTTATTTAACGGTTATCAGCACCCATTACCGTGCATTAGCTTTTATTGGCGTCCATTAGCGTATAAAATTTTTTAAGATACATAGGTTCGGTATAAGCAACGCTGTTAAAATCTCCGGCATTGAATCGTTCGTTTGAAATTTTTATTAATTGTAATGCATTAGTTTCAATCGTATCAAAAAGAGCATTTTTATGAGTAACTAATTTTTTATATTTAATGCTCCCATTTCCGTAGAATAAAACAGTATTCTTATTTAAAATATCTGTAAAGGAGGTTTCATCAAGTATCATCGCACAGGGCGCCAAAACAATTTCCATTTTTTTATTATAAATGGCAGTGAAAACCTCCATTCGTCTTGCATCAATCATAGGGCATAACAAATCTGCATCACGATGCTCAGCTCCAACCGCCATCATCTCTAATGTGCCAATAGCAATTAAAGGAATATTTAACGCATAGCACAATCCTTTGGCGGAGGATAATCCAATTCTTAAACCGGTATACGAGCCGGGCCCGATACTAACTGCTACAGCTTTTAACTCCTGCATACTCAGACCAGCCAAATGAAGTTGTTTTTTTATGGCGGGTTGCAGCCAGGCTGCCTGGTCTTTCAGGTTTTCGTTGATAGCAATATTTACCAGCTCACCATTTTTTGATATACAGATGGAAGCATTGTTAATGGAAGTATCAATATTCAGTATGAAGGACATTAATTAATTATCTGGTGTTTTAACAGATCGGAAGGTTGATATTTTAAGTCAGACTTGGTCAGTTCTTCCAACAGGCTATATACATTTTTAATACCGATTAAATTGCACCATTCAAACGGGCCATAAGGATAATGGGTTCCCATTTTCATTGCGATATCAATTTCTTCTTTAGTACTCACCTGCTGATCCAGTGCAAAATAAGCTTCATTTATTATCATACTGATTATTCTTGCTGTTATAAAACCCGGCACATCAGTTGTCCATTCCGTTTTTTTATTAAAACAATTAAAGATTTCGGCTGTTCGACTTTTATTTTTTTCATTACCAGTTGCCGCTTCAATTACCGTCCGCCGTAAAAAAGTGGGCCATCCATTGATGCGAACAAATGAAGGTGGAAGATTTGCTGTGGTACCAGCTACCTCATTTACAATTACAAGATTTACCGGAAATTGCTTTAATCTTTCTATTCTTTTTTCCCGGTCTGCCGAATATAAAAGATCGATACAAGCATCCGCAGGCTGGTCGCCAACTTTACTGATATCGTCAAACCATTCAATAGTTACTGGTTCTTTAATTCCCTGTTGCAATAATTCGACTTTTAAATCATCATTTGCCACCACAACGATCTTCATATACTATTTTTTGCAAAGAAAACGCATAAAGCTAAATTCGCTCTGCCTAATTAAAATATACTTTATGGATAAAACGGTAATTAATACTCCCGATGCCCCTGACCCGATAGGGCCTTATAACCAGGCGATACTCGCTGGTAATACCTTATATATTTCTGGCCAGGTTTGTATTGACCCTGCAACCGGACAATTGAAGAACAGGGATTTACAGGAAGAAACGCATCAGGTAATGCATAACCTGAAGGCTATTTTACAAAAAGCCGGTTTGAGTTTTGGCAACGTAGTAAAAGCGACAATATTTCTTACAGATATGCACCGCTTCTCTGAAGTAAACGAGATATACGGGAAATATTTTGACGATATTTTCCCAGCCCGAGAAACAGTTCAGGTTTCAGCCCTGCCAAAATTTGTCAATGTCGAGATCAGTATGATTGCGGTAAAATAAATGTACGATGTTGGATACACGATGTACGACACCCGATACCAAAAATCGTATCCAGCATCCCGTATCCAGCATCCAGTATCCAGTATCCAGCATCCCTCATCCAGCATCCCTCATCCCGTACAGTCTTTCAACGAAATTAATCAACTAACATGCTCCTTAAACGTCTGCTTGCCTCGGGTCTCCTCTCTTTTCTTTTTTGTCTTTGCTTTGCCCAAACGGACACCTGGACAATTAAAGCCACTAAGATTGATCCTTCTAACTACTATGGCATTACGGTGGCCAATGGAATGCTTGGTATTGTATCATCTCCGGAACCTTTTAAAATAAAGGATGTGGTGCTGAATGGCGCTTACGATTTATATGGACGTGGACGGGTCAGCAATTTTTTGCGCAGCTTCAATTTCCTGAATATGTATCTTGAAGTTGACGGCAAAAGGCTTGGCGCCACGGATATAAGCAATATGCAACAGCAACTGGATATGCATCATGCGGCATTTTCCAGTTCATTCGGGTATAAAGACGCTGTAAAGGTTAGTTATTCCTATTATGCACTACGCCATCTGCCATATTGCGGTATGATAGATGTAACCATTACAGCGGAAAAAGATATTGAGATCACAGCCGCTTCGGTGATGGAAGCTCCCGATGCCTTGCGGGATGTACAGAATTATTATAATGAAATTGACAGACCCCATGTAACGATAAGTTTGTTGTCCTCCACGGCCAAAAGTCCTACCGGCAAACTTCTTTTTGCTTCATCCACCAGTTTTTTGTTTAATGAACAACATGGCAGTGAGCCCCGTATTATTCATGAAATGTGGGACAATAATATGCACCTGATGAAATTTAAAAAGAAACTGAAAGCAGGGGAAACTTATAAATTCAGTATTGCCGGTTCGTCCATTTCAACAGCGCAACATGATGATCCCCTGAACGAAGCGGAACGATATACTATTTTCTGTAAACTGGAAGGTCATGACAGGCTACTCAATTTCCATAACAAGGCGTGGGATGATCTATGGAAGAGTGATATAATTATAGACGGAGATGATGAAGCACAATTAGCTATTCGGTCTGCCGTGTATCATTTATATTCATTTGTAAGAGAGGGCACCGCTTATTCACCTTCCCCGATGGGCTTGAGCGGGCTCGGCTATAATGGTCACGTGTTCTGGGATACCGAGATTTGGATGTACCCCGCTTTGCTGGTTTTGCATCCCGAAATCGCAAAAACTATGGTGGAATACCGGTATCAACGATTAGCCGAAGCAAAGCACAATGCGTTTGCGCATGGTTATAAAGGGGCCATGTATCCCTGGGAAAGTGCTGCCAGTGGTAATGAAGAAACTCCCGTTTGGGCATTAAGCGGGCCCTTTGAACATCATATAACCGCCGATGTCGCCTTTGCCGCATGGAATTATTACTGTGTAACACAGGATAAAACCTGGCTTCGTGAAAAGGGATTTCCTGTTATAAAGGAATGCGCTGATTTCTGGGCATCAAGAGTGGAGAGAAATGGTACCGGCCATTATGATATCAAGAATGTGGTCGCCGCGGACGAATGGGCCGAGAATGTAGATAATAACGCATTTACCAATGCCGCTGCGAGAGCAACTCTTAAATATGCTACGGAAGCAGCAAGAATTTTGGGTTTGCCCTCCGACACAGACTGGATGACTGTTTATAACAATATACCCATTTTAAAATTGGACAATGGAGTTACAAAAGAACATGAAGCCTATCACGGAGAAGGAATTAAACAAGCCGATGTCAACCTGCTGGCCTATCCGCTAAAAGAAATAACGGATGCAAAGCAAATCAGGAAAGACCTTGAGTATTATGAAACAAGAGTGCCGAAGGAAGGTACGCCGGCCATGACACAGGCAATTTTTGCATTATTGTATGCCCGGCTTGGCGAAGGGGAAAAGGCCTATCATTTTTTTAAAGATGCTTATGCGCCTAACCAAAACCCGCCGTTCAACGTGCTGGCTGAAACCAAAGGAGGTACCAATCCTTATTTTTCAACGGGAGCTGGTGGATTGGTTCAAAGTGTTTTAAACGGGTTTGGGGGAATTGACATTACGCAAAATGGATTGGTACAGGTTAAATCCGCCCTGCCACCAAAATGGAAAGGCCTTACCATCACGGGTGTTGGGCCCCAAAAGAAAATTTTCCGAATAAAATAATTTATTAACTTTAACGGCTTGAAGAAAATTGGCTCCATACTATTTCTGCTTATTCTTATATTCAATTTCTGGGGATATAAGTGGGCTCTGTCTTACCTGGAACAGAAAGCTACGGTGAGGCTGGAACAAAAATTAGATGCGGGTAAATATGATATGAGCCAATTGGTCGAAGTTAAAATTCCGCTTAATCTTCCCTACTACAACGAACAAAGTGAATACGAAGCTTTCTATGGCGAAGTTGAACTGAATGGCCAAAGTTACCAATATGTCAAGCGCAAAGTCACAGGGGATACCCTTTTCCTTCTTTGTATTCAGCATACCGAAAAAAATGATATAAAACTGGCTAAGTCCGATTATTTCAAAAGTGTAAATAACCTTCAAACTGATGGCCCGCAGAAAGGCAACCAGCCTGAATCCATTAAATTAATGCTGAGCGAGTTCTTGCCCAATGAGAATGATCAGGTAACTGCTTCTGTTCAGGACGATTTATCAGGATCTCTTAACTCGTTCGATATTTCTTATTCTTCGCAGTTCAATCCATTAACACCGGCACAACCTCCAGAGTGCTGAAGACCCTTTAGGGGTCATTTTAATTACCAAATACTTATAAAAAGAAAGAACATTTATGCGCATAGCATTGCTTGCTATTGCAGGCCTGTTACTTATTCAGGCTTGTAACAGAAAATACGATTACCAGGCCGTAATTCATAATCCGGTGCTTTTTGCCAGTACGGTTCACGAGTTGAATGGGGTCGTCATGGGAAATAATTTTAGCCCGATCGTCGCGTCGCGTAATTATTTATATGCCAGTATAGCCGCGTATGAGGTAATAGCAGCAGGCTTTCCGGATCAATACCAATCGCTTGCCGGCCAGGTGAATGGACTGACTGACTCTGTAAAACCCTTGCCTGGTAAAAAGATAGATTTTCAATTTGCCTCCTTACTTGCTTATTGCAAGCTCGGAGAAGCTGTTACATTTCCGGCAGGCAGCATGCAGGAATACACCGATAACCTGAAACAACTTGCAAAAGACCATGGCATGCCCGACGAGGAATATGAAAATTCAATCGCGTTTTCTGATACCGTTTCTTCGGTTATACTAGCCTGGAGTAAAAAAGATAATTATGCGCAATCCCGGAGCTTTGCAAAATATACGGTCATCGATACGCCGGGGCGTTGGGTACCAACCCCACCCGCTTACAGCGATGGGGCAGAGCCACACTGGAATATGATTCGGCCATTGGTGCTGGATAGTGCGTCCCAGTTTACCCCGCCACCACCGCCAGTTTTTGACATAAAAAATAAGAATAGTAAATATTACAAGGAAGTCATGGCAATAAAAAATGCCGGCGACAGTCTTACAGACGAACAACAGCATATTGCTATTTTCTGGGACGACAATCCTTTCAAGTTAAATGTGTCGGGTCATGTGATGTTCAGCACAAAAAAGTTTTCACCACCGGGGCACTGGATGGGCATCGTAGGTATCGCTGCTGAAAAATCAAAAGCAGATTTTCAAACCACGGTATATGCCTATGCGATTACAACGATCGCACTCTTTGATGCATTTATTCAGTGCTGGGATGAAAAATACCGGCATAATACAGTAAGGCCTGAAACAGTGATCAATAAATACTTTGATCCTGAATGGCGGCCATTATTGCAGACACCGCCCTTCCCGGAATATACCTGCGGACATTCTACAGGTTCTTCATCTACTGCGGAAGCGCTGACTCACGTATTCGGTGATAATTTCGCATATACTGACACGACAGAACTTGAATTTGGTATTAAAAGCAGGTCCTTTAAATCTTTCAGGGATGCTGCTAATGAAAACAACTGGGCCCGTTTTTATGGCGGTATCCATTTTCATAATTCCTGTATTGTAAGTACAGAATATGGAAGAAAAGTGGGCGATCTCGTGGTGAGTAAGCTCAAAATGAAAAAAAATAATTCACTTACCAAAATTAACTGACATGAAAAAGATTTTAATATTCATTATACTATTAAATGTATACATCTCATCACAAAAAGTAAATGCACAAGGTTGCGTAGCCGTCCGCCAAATGGGCGGAGAAAACGCGTTAGGCACAGGTTCATACAATCTTTCCAAAGGTGATTTTCAGATTGGAGGCAATTACCGTTATTTCCATTCCTGGAGACATTTTGTTGGCCGTGAAGAACAACCTCAACGGCAAAATACCGGTGGCGGCATCGGTGCAGACGGCAAAGACCATGGCAATGCGGTTAACATTTATTCCCATGCATTAGATCTTAATTTGTCTTATGGGTTAACCAGCCGCATTCAACTGTATGTAAGTGTACCTTATGTACATAATGAACGTTCACAGGTTCTGAGGCAAACATTACCGGTAGTAGATACCTTTCGCTATAGCGTATTTGCCAAAGGGCTTGGAGATGTTCGCCTGGGTGCGAATTACTGGATATTTGATCCTGCTAAAGCGCAGAAGGGTAATTTAAGTGTAGGCCTTGGTATAAAATTACCAACAGGAAGTCATTCTAAAACGGATCAGGCCCCGCAGGCAAATGGCACTAAAAGAATCGCGGTGATGGATCAGGCGATACAGCCCGGTGACGGTGGCCTTGGAATTTCAGTTGAAATACAAGGATTCAGGCAATTATACCGGAGTATTTATGTCTTTGCCAATGGCTATTACCTGTTCAATCCAAAAGAATCTAATGGTACGTTCAAATCCGCACCGAAGGCAGGATTAGAAGGTTACAATATTTATGCTTGCCCTGATCAATATTTTGGCCGCGCGGGTTTTATGACTTCAGTATTAAAAGATAAAAGCCTGACATTTTCATTAGCTGGTAGGTTTGAAGGCATTCCTGCTTATGATGCTTTTGGTGGCCAGGTGGCTTATCGCCGTCCCGGATATGTGGTCGCTATCGAATCAGGAATTTCCTATCGTTCCGGTCAGCATAGCCTGAGTTTATTTGTCCCGTATAATTTTATCAAAAACCGCATACAAAGCGCCGCGGATATAGCAGATCAGAAATTGCAAAACGAAAGCATTACGGATCCAACCAAGGCTGTTCACGTACAGGGCGATG
>JAOQAL010000505.1 GCA_025963615.1 Chitinophagaceae bacterium
TCGAAGATCAATTTTTGCCTCGCACAACGGACACCCGATGATGTCCCAACAACCGGCATTGTAAGATCGGTCACAACCAAAACCTCTTTTTCAAATACGGATAATGAATCGGTAAAACACGCCGCGCTGGGAGGTGTCGATGCCTGGGATGTTGATAGATATCTCAATGTATGGGTATGCGACATGTCGAATGATCTTTTGGGCTATGGAACATTCCCGGACGCCGGCCCGTCAAACGAACAAGGTGCAGTAATTGATTTTGCGTGTATCCCCGGCGGAAGCCTGACTGGCTACAACGGAGGCAAAACGCTTACTCATGAAATCGGACATTACTTTAATCTTTATCATATCTGGGGTGATGATAATGGCGCCTGCACCGGAACTGACTATGTAGACGATACTCCCAACCAGGCAAATTCAACATCAAGTTGTCCAACAGGCGTACAGACAGATGCCTGTTCGACTGTTGCTCCGGGTTTTCTCTATGAGGATTATATGGATTACACGGGTGACAATTGCCTTGTCATGTTTACTGTTGAACAAGTTGCCCGTATGGAAGCGGCACTAAACTTATACCGTCCTTCCTTACTAACTTCAAATGGTTGTGTGCCGGTGAACCTGCAAAATTATGATGCACAGCCACGCTTTATCAACAATCCTCCTCAACGTATCTGTGATGCAGCATTCACACCGGCAGTAACTATTTTTAATAAAGGTTCAGTCACACTGACTTCCTTAACCATTAATGCAACAATTGATAATGGCGCGGTAGCTACAACTAATTGGACCGGCTCCCTGGCCAGTCTTTCTTCTTCAGTTGTTACATTAACTAGCATGACTATGCCTGTTGGAAATCACATACTTACCGTTTACACCAACAACCCGAATGGCACCCCTGACCAAAATACTTCCAATGATACGCTGACCACTTCGATCATGTACTTTCCTCCCGTCGACCCCCCATTAAGTGAAAGCTTCGAGGGCCCAACGTTTCCACCCGACGGGTGGGATATCGTAAATGAAGACAAATTGCTGACCTGGCAAAAAATAACCGGTTATGCGAAGACGGGTAACCACTCAGTTTATAAAGACAACATTCATGACAATCTGGTCGGCCAGCGAGATTATTTACGGTTGCCGACTATAAATTTGGGAACAGCGGATTCCGCATTTATCAGTTTCCAGGTGGCTGCAGCGGTTTATTCAGATCCGGCTACTACCGGCAATCCATTTGATACCTTACAGGTATTGGTCAGTAAAGACTGCGGTCAGACTTATACCAGTATTTACAAAAAATGGGGCGCTGATCTTATCACGCGACAGGGCGCTACCACAAATGAATTCTTTCCAACCAGCAATGAATGGAGAAAAGATTCAATTGATATCAGCGCTTATCTATCGCAGGGAAATATCCTGCTGGCGTTTCAGAATACGACAGAATATGAGAATAATATATTCCTTGATGACATCAACGTCCGCACGGTAACGGTGAACCCCAACCTAAAAATGAAAGGATATCTGGTAACGCCCAATCCAACCAATGGACAGGTTACCATTCAGTTTTATCCACAACCTGTCGACCTGAAGGGAATAGTGATCTTTTCATCGTTGGGTCAAAAAGTAGCAGAAACCAGTATTGCAACCGGCCAGGCCAATAATTATTACACCTATGATTTGAGTCGCGATGCGCCGGGAGTATATATAATACGGGCATTTTTCACAGACAGGACCATTACGAAAAAAATAGTCCTGGTTCGATAACCTGTATAAAGTTTATAAGATCTGTCGACTGGACATTTTGCAGTATCATGGAAATGCCCATGCACCGGTTAACACAAACATTTCTTTCGCTGGAACGAAAAGGCCTGAATTACCAGCCAATACCCTTACTATACCGGAGGAATAATATCAGGATCTTACGACAATTTATACAGCGGGAATTCTCCCATTATAAATTCATGTCTTTAATTATCCGCTGAATTTTTTCATCCAGCTGTTTCCAGGCATTTTCAAATTCTGATGCACTGCTTATTTTTGTATTCACTGTAAAATAAAATTTGATCTTAGGTTCCGTACCAGATGGCCTTGCAGATATTTTTGTTCCATCACCCAGTAAAAATTGCAACACATTGGATTGTGGCAAATCGATCTTCCAGTGATCCCCGGTCTTTAAATCTTTCCCAACCTGTTTTTCGTAATCCAGTAATTGAGTTACCTCGGCACCTCCTAAAACTTTGGGCGGATTGCTGCGGTACCCTTCCATCATCGCTGCTATTTGTTGTTGTCCATCCATTCCTTTTTTCGTAATAGAAATCAATTGCTCTTTATACAAACCAAACTGAACGTATAAATCAATTAATTTCTGGTAAAGGCTCTTGCCTTTCTCTTTTTCATAAGCAGCCATTTCACAAAGTAAAGCCACCGCGCTTACGGCATCCTTATCCCGGATTTTATCTCCTATCATCAAACCAAAACTTTCCTCACCCCCAATTACATAGTTTTCTTTGCCTTCTTTTTCCCTGATCATTTCGGCGATATACTTAAAGCCGGTAAGAACATTATAACAGGCAATCCCCTGTTTTTTTGCGATGGTATCAATCAGGTCAGTGGTAACAATAGTTTTAATTACCATGTCATTGGGTCTTGCAATACCTTTTGTTTTTCTTGCTTCAATCAAATAATTAAATGCAAGTACAGCAGTCTGGTTGCCATTCATTAATACCCAATTGCCACTATTATCTTTTACACCAATACCCACCCGGTCAGCGTCCGGATCGGTGCCCAGCAAAATATCCGCATTGAGTTCTTTTGCTTTTTTCAGTCCAATACTCATCGTCTCGCTTTCTTCCGGGTTCGGATATATTACGGTTGGAAAATTGCCGTTCGGCTCGCTTTGCTCTTCTACAATCGAAACGTTCGTAAAACCAAAAATCTTTAACACCTGTGGCACCAGGGTAATACCCGTACCATGAATAGGGGTATAAACAATTTTGAGATCGTGCTGCTTTACAATAACATCCGGATATACACTCAATCCTTTTACCATATTGATATATGCATCATCAACTTCCTTCCCGATCATGGTAATATTCGCTTCTCCCCCACTCCATTTTACCTCATCGGTTGAACCGATTTTATCTACTTGTTTAATAACATTCTTATCGTGTGGTGGCACCAGTTGCCCGCCATCTGTCCAGTACGCTTTATAACCATTATACTCTTTCGGATTATGAGAGGCGGTACAAACCACACCTCCCTGGCATTTGAAATGGCGTATAGCAAAAGAAAGCTCTGGCGTTGGGCGCAGACTATCAAATAAAAAAACCTTAATTCCATTAGCTCCAAAAACGTTGGCGACGGTTTCAGCAAAGAAACGGCCATTGTTGCGGCTGTCATGGGCAATAGCTACTCTGACCTCTTCGTTGGGAAAACTTTGTTTCAGATAATTGGCGTAACCCTGCGTTGCAATTCCAACGGTATATTTATTCATCCTGTTGGTGCCCACCCCCATCAAACCCCGCAACCCACCGGTACCAAATTCAAGATTACGGTAAAAAGCATCTGCCAATTCATCCGGATTTTCTTTTTCCAAACGGATTATCTCTTCTTTTGTAGCCTGGTCATAATTTCCGTTAAGCCAGCTATTTACTTTAGCTTGTATGGCAGCATCCATAGATCTGTATTTTATATTTAAAACTAAATTCGTTAAGATTGAGAATATTACAAAATGAGAAGTAATATTTAATGTAAATTAGCCACAAATTAGCGTCTGCAATGAAAACATCAGGCATAAAGAAAAATATCCATAAAGCTGTTGATAAAATTGACGACGAGAGTTTGCCGGAAAACGTCCATTCATTTCCTGAAATTCAATTAACAGCCAGCGATGGCCTTAGAAGAACTTCTTTCCGGGTACCAGTAAAAAAAATTCTTACCGGCTATTGATGGACCTGCAACAACTTGTTACTTTGTTTTTCACAGCAGCCGCCACCTCCCTGGAAATTTAAGCGCTTAAAAAATAATTGAACACATTTTGAAGAAATGCTCCTTAATTATATTATTCTGCGCCGGGCTTCATGAGTTGACTTTTTCTCAAGATACATTATTAGCAAACCCATTGGTGATCAGGCATAGCAATATGCACAGAATGTCTGATAGCCTTGCCCGTAAAAACCGGGTCTATCTTATCACGGCGATCAATATCGTAGGATACGGAGGTTCGTTGCTCGCATTAAACCAGGCTTGGTATGCAAACTATCCCCGCAGTTCCTTTCATTTTTTTAATGATAATGGGGAATGGATGCAGATGGACAAAGTTGGACATGGGTGGGCCGCCTACAATGCCGGAAAGTCATCAGCTGCTATGTGGAGGTGGGCAGGCTTATCGCAAAAAAAAGCGGCATTGATTGGAGGTCTCAGTGGTGCGGCTTATTTAACAGTAGTTGAAATTTTAGATGGCTTCTCTTCCCAATGGGGATTTAGCTGGGGCGACATGATGGTCAATGTGCTGGGCTCAGGACTTTTTACCTCGCAGGAATTAGGATGGAAAGAACAACGTATCCAGTATAAATTTTCATTTCATCGCAATACTTATGATGATCCGCTGCTCGATGGAAGAGCCGATCAATTGTTTGGCAAAAGTTGGTATGAAAGAATGCTGAAAGATTATAATGCACAAACTTATTGGTTCAGTGCCAATCTAAAATCGTTCTTTAAAGAAAGCAGATTACCAGCCTGGCTGAATGTAGCTGTTGGTTATGGTGCCGATGGCATGTTTGGAGGTTATGAAAATAAATGGATGGATGGCTCGGGTAATGAGGTGACCCGCTATGATATTCATAGGAAAAGACAGTTTTACCTGGCACCTGATATCGATTTCACAAAAATAAAAACCAACAAAAAGTGGTTGAAGACGGCATTTTATTTTTTAAATACCTTTAAATGTCCGGCACCCGCCTTAATGATGGATTCCAAAGGAAAAGTCAAGGCGTATGCCCTGTATTTTTAAGTATTCCTTAATAATCACTGTCATTATTTTATTTCATTTTCTCTTACTTTAATAATCGCATCCAGGTTAACCGGCAGCCATTCATTCATCCAAAGCTGAACCAGGCAGCCGCCATTTTTATACTTTTTTATAAATGAGGACACCTGTCCATTTTCATTCTGACCAAGGATACTATCAATTTCCTTTGCATCCAGTCCGAAATTGAAAACCCAGGAATCCGGCAAACCATATTCTTTGCCTTTATCGGTAGGAAAGCCAGGAAATAAACCACCAAAAGCCCGTGTATCATTACTTCCTTAATGAATACCCAAGACGGAATCATTGATAACGCGGTTCTGTAAAGAGGAAGAATGCCGGGCTACCGCATGTTGGGAAAAAAACTGAAAAAAAATTGCAGCTAACCCACAGGCTTTATTAATCATACAGAGAGGGAATTTTAAATTTCATTCATCCAGCGACGGAAATAGGGAGCCGTTTCCTGGCTTACGATTATTAAATGATCGGCGAAAGGAATGACAAGATCAACCGTCAGTTTTACTTTTTCGTAGGATTTATAACCCCTGATATATTCCGCATTAATGATGTACTGTCTGTTGACACGAAAAAAGCCGGCACCTTTCAACTCTTCATCCAGTTCAGAAAGATTTTTATCACAGACATATTTCTTCCCTTCTTTGTCAATGGTATAAATAATTTTATCTTCTGTATAAAACAGGACAATATCTTCCAGCTTCAGCGAGACATTCATCGTGCCTCTCCTTACAATAAGCCTTTTTTTTGCTTTGGCAAAAGATTCAAAAAACTTCTGTCGTCCTGCGAAATGCTGATCAAACATTTTATATTTATTCAGCACCTTTAACAGGTCTTTATCTTCAACAGGTTTCAACAGGTAATCTATGCCATTGTGCTCAAATGCATTTACGATAAACCGGTCAAATGCCGTAATGAAAATTACAGGAACCCGGCACGACACCTTATTGAAAATATCAAAAGAAAGACCATCGGGCAACTGGATATCTGACAAAATAAGATCCGGATTAGGGTGCTCAGTAAAATAAATGATACTTTCCTCGACCGACATCAAGGTAGCTATTATCTCCACCTCATTGGATAAGGCCGTAAGCCGGTTCCGCAGTTCCTCGGCAACTAATCTTTCATCTTCAATTACAACAATGCGTATCATAGAAAATAACGATAAAACAACAATGACTGTAAATTAAAATTATAGACCGGAGAGCAGTTGTCATAAACTGCTTTATTATTTAAGAAAATTCTAAGGTATTCTCTGTGCCTACGTGTCCCTGTGCCGCTGTGTTTCAAAACATTTAACCTCTAAAATGCCTATGTAATAATTTGACTTCTGGGTTATGGGAGGCATAAAATACAATTTTGGAACACTAAGACACCGAGGCACAGAGTCACGGAGGACGACTAAGATTATAAGTTTGGAAGTTTCGGGTTTCCGAAAACTAAAGCCCACCTCAATTGATCGAAGGGTTCCTGAACTTTTGAACTAATAAACTTCTAAACGCTAAAGACATTCTCTGTGCCTCCTTGTCCCTGTGCCGCTGTGTTTCAAAACATTTAACCTCTAAAATGCCTAAGTAATAA